>DATKZD010000258.1:0-3204 GCA_035528195.1 Elusimicrobiales bacterium | reverse complement strand
TAAAATAGTAACAATAATTATTTAAAAAAATTCGGGAGGCGCAAAAAATATAAAGACATAAAAATATAAAAGATTTAAACATATAAATTTGTTTATCTTTTGGGACTCTGTTAATGACAGAGTAAGCTTTTAAGATTTTTATCTTAAAGGCACATAGAACGCCAAAAGGTAATCGTCAGATGTCCCGCCTTCGTGGCGGGCACGGCGGTTACTTTGGGTTAGTTCTATGGCTCAGAGTGCCGCCGTTTTTTTATGGCGAATTACTTTGAGCCCGACCGCCTTTGTGTGTTATGAATGTTCTTTATACTATACCACCCATGTCGTTGCGAGTGAACGAAGTGAGCGCGGCAATCTATCAGGGTAAGAATATTCTTGCATTTTTACTTTCTTACGTTGCCTTACATTGATAGATTGCGGAGCCTGTCCTCAAAAGTTTTTATTGAGGGTAAGCTACAGCAAGGAGCAAACTCGCAACGACATGGGAGGTAGTGCAGGCAACGACATGAAGGGTGCGATAAGAACACACACAATACACAGGGCAAAATAGCGAGCCCAAAACCACGTAGGGTTTAGGGTTATATTAAGGAGGAAAAAATGTTACTACCGGATTATATGTTTATGGAAGAAAAGATGGCGTCCATAATTAAAAATAAAAGAATAAAACTTAAACTTACACAGGTTCAAGTTGCCAAAAGAGCTAATATATCAGTTTCAACGTTTGGGGATATAGAAAAAGGGGAAGGTAAAATTTCTCTTAATATGCTCTACGTATTATCGGGAATACTAGATATCCACCCGGGCGAACTACTTATGTGTTGATAGAGTAAATAAAATCCCCCCGCCCCCCCTTATCAAAGAGGGAGCTATAAGGAAACAAAGGGGGGTGAAAATGCATATGGAATTATGCATTTTCGGGGGGATTTCACCAACGCAATTGACAAGATATCGGATATTTTACTAAAATTAGCATTCTAGGTGTTAGAGCGCTAACATTAAAATGGCAGAATAATGATAGAAAAAAGATAGGGAAGTACGTCCTAAAACACTTTAAAACAAAATAAACAGGAGGTATGTATGTCTGATGTAAAAATAGCACTTAAACCTTTGGCTGACAGAGTTCTTGTTAAGCCGATTGAAAAGGAAGAGGTCAAAAAAAGCGGTATAATTATCCCCGATACTGCAAAGGAAAAACCACAGGAAGGCGAAATCATAGCCGTTGGACCGGGTAAAGTAGGAAAAGACGGTAAAAGACTCCCTATGGATGTAAAAGTCGGAGATAAGGTATTGTACGGCAAATACTCAGGTAGTGAGATAAAACTAAACGACAAGGAATACATGATACTCAGCGTGGATGAAGTTTTGGGTATCATCGGTTAAAATTTAATTTTTGGAGGAGTGAAATAATGGCAAAGCAAATATCTTTTTCAGATGACGTAAGGGCAAAAATAAAAGCCGGCATAGACAAAATGACTAATGTTTTAAGAGTAACGCTTGGACCTAGAGGGCGTCACGTAGTGCTGGATAGAAAATTCGGTTCACCTTTAGTTATTGACGACGGTGTTAGTATTGCAAAGGAAATTGAACTTGAAGATCCTTTTGAAAATATCGGCGCTCAGCTTATAAAAGAAGTAGCGTCAAAAACAAATGATGTTGCAGGCGACGGAACGACTACAGCAAGCGTATTGGCTCATGCATTAATTTCGGAAGGAATAAAAAACATTACAGCTGGTGCAAATCCCATACAGATAAAACGCGGTATTGATAAAGCGGTAAAGGTAGTAGTTGCAGAAATTGCAAAAATGCACAAACCCGTTAAAACTAAAGAAGAAATGGCGCAAATTGCAACTATTTCTTCCAATGATTCCATGATAGGCGAACTTATCGCAAAAGCAATGGAAAAAGTGGGACACGAGGGCGTCATAAGCATAGAAGAAGGAAAATCAGCGGAAACTACGCTTGAAGTAGTGGAAGGTATGCAATTTGACAGAGGCTACATCTCCCCTTATTTTGTAACCGATGCCGAAAGAATGGAAACGGTTTTGGAAGATTGTCAGATAGTAATAACCGATAAAAAAATATCTGCAATGAACGATTTACTTCCTCTTTTGGAAAAAATTGTTCAGGCGGGAAAACCTTTTCTTGTTATCGCAGAAGACGTAGAAGGCGAAGCTTTGGCAACGCTGGTAGTAAATAAACTGCGCGGTACTTTAAAAGGATGCGCCGTAAAAGCTCCAGGATTTGGCGATAGAAGAAAAGAAATGCTTGAAGACGTTGCAATACTTACCGGCGGTGAAGTTATAAGCGAAGAACGCGGAATGAAACTTGACAAAGCCGAAGTTGCAATGCTTGGTAGCGCAAAACGTGTTGTTGTAGATAAAGAAAACACAACCATAGTGGGCGGAGCAGGTTCTGCTACTGAAATAAAAAAACGCACCGAACAGCTTCGTGCGCAAATAAAAGAATCTACTTCCGAATACGACAAGGAAAAAATGGAAGAAAGATTGGCAAAATTATCCGGCGGTGTTGCCGTAATAAGTGTTGGAGCAGCTACCGAAACCGAAATGAAATCTAAAAAATCCAAAGTTGAAGATGCCAAAAATGCAACCAAAGCAGGAGTTGAAGAAGGCATCGTCCCCGGCGGTGGAGTAGCTCTTTTAAGATCCTCCAGTGCGCTTGCTTCTCTAAAAGGAGACAATGAGGATGAAAAGACGGGCATAAATATAGTGATGAAAGCTTTGTCTGCTCCTTTAAGGCAGATTGCGGAAAATGCCGGACTTGACGGTTCTATCGTCCTTGATAAAGTTATGAATATGAAAGGCAGTGAAGGATTTGATGCCGACAAGGGTGAGTACACCGACCTGATTAAGGCGGGCGTTGTGGACCCTGCAAAAGTTGTTAGAAGCGCTATTGAAAACGCTGCATCCGTTGCGGCCACGCTTCTTTTGACTGAAGCGGCAGTTACAGACCTTCCCGAAAAAGATAAACCTGCAATGCCTTCGATGGGCGGCGGTATGGGCGGCGGAATGCCGATGGGAATGTAATAAAAAAATATAGCAACAAACATCTAAACAATAATATAACCCCCGATGCAATTTCGCATCGGGGGTTTTTGTATATGAAAGGTAATAAAATTCTCCCCCTTGTCAAAGGCAAAAATGTGCCTTGAATGGCACGTTTTTGAAAACCCCTAAATATACAGGACGG
>DATKZD010000257.1:0-3926 GCA_035528195.1 Elusimicrobiales bacterium | reverse complement strand
AGGGGTATAACACAAGTTTTTAAGTAAAGCACAAGGCAACAATTATGATGGAGATATCCGTTTCTTTTTTCGCAGGGATTTTATCTTTTTTCTCGCCGTGTATTTTCCCGCTAATACCCGTTTATCTTTCGCTTATTTCCGGTATAAATATATGTGAAGCAGAGCAAAAAACCCCCGATACCCGCAAAATAATAATTGCAAGTATATTATTTGTTTTGGGGTTTTCCATAGCGTTTACGATGCTTGGGGCATCAAGTACTTTTCTAGGTAACTTCCTGTTTAAAAACAAAAAATTTTTATCCGTTATTATCGGAATAGTCATCATAATTTTTTCACTGCATTTGGCAGGCATATTTAATCTTAAATTTTTAAATTACGAAAAAAAACTCCGTACCGAAAAACTAAAATTCGGTTTTTTCAGTTCTCTTATTATGGGCTTTGTCTTTGCTTTGGGCTGGATGCCGTGCATAGGCCCGATACTTGCAGGTATGCTGGCAATGGCTGCGGTAAAAGAATCTGTATATAAAGGAATGATGCTTTTGTTTACGTATTCTATGGGTTTAGGAATTCCGTTTATACTGGCGGGGATATTTGCGTGTAAAATAATGAATTTTTTTAGTAAAAGTAGAAAGTTTGTCAGATACAGTCAAATTATCGCCGCAGTACTTTTGTTTACGGTAGGAATAATTTTAATTTTCCAAATTAAATTACCTTACTTTAGAATGTGAGAATTAACGCACACGCTTGAACGACAGATAAAAAAATCTGTAAACTACTTTCTCTATGAATAGTTTCCCTTCACAATATATAACAGTCATCGGACTTGCCATAATAATGGTACTTGTTTTATTTCTTCCTTTCTCGGTTAAAAAAATTGAAGAGGAACTGGAAGCATTTCTTTTTGTAATGGGTCTCTCCGCCGTTACGGTTTCGGGTGTATGGAGCAGTCATCTTGTAGTTGATGCGATAAAAGAACCGCTGTTGATTTCCGCCGCAGTGCTGATAATCGGATTTATTTTTAAAGTCGTAAGAAATTATGTCGGCATAATAGTTTTTAAATTAATTGACAAAATAGGTCTGCCCGCCGCCATATTTTTGATAGTTTTTGTGTTAGGAATTACTTCAAGCATAATTACCGCCATCATCGCTTCCCTTATACTTGCCGAAATTATAAGCGTTTTGCGTTTAGACAGAAAATGCGAAATTAAACTGGTAGTTTATTCCTGTTTTGCTATAGGGCTTGGAGCGGCATTAACCCCTATAGGCGAGCCGCTATCTACCATTGTTACCGCAAATTTACGCTCCGCTCCGCATAATGCGGGATTTATGTTTTTAGCCAAACTTTTAGCTATATGGATTATTCCGGGAATAGTTGTGTTGGCAGGACTTGCCGCTATAACAAAGGGTAAAATTACGACTTTAAGCAAAAGTATTACAAAGGATAAGACGGAAACCAACCGCAGTATAATAGTAAGGGCGCTTAAGGTTTATATGTTTGTTGCCGCACTTGTGCTTTTAGGTAGTGGCATACGTCCGCTTGCGGAAATGACGGTATCTAAAATTCCCGATTGGCAGTTATATTGGATTAACAGTTTATCAGCCGTATTAGATAATGCAACTTTAGCTGCCGCCGAAATCGTACCTTCAATGAGTAGAAGTAAACTGACTTTCATATTGATGGGGCTTTTAATTTCGGGCGGAATGCTAATTCCTGGTAACATTCCAAACATAATAAGCGCATCTAAACTTAACATTAAAAGCCGCGAATGGGCGCGTGTTGCACTTCCCCTTGGGGCAGTACTTATGGCGGTTTACTTTGTCGTAATGTTACTGGTGCCAAAAATTAACTAATTTCGCATAATATACGCTTTGATATTTCCCATCCACATAAACCAAGCTCCTTCCGCCACGTGTCGTTGATGCCTTACCCGTTGTGTTCATTGCCCGCCCTACCCACCGTGTCGTTGCGAGCGAATGCAATGAGCGCGGCAATCTGTCAGGATAAAAAAAACGCCCCACACACCATGTCATTGCCAAACTCCTAAATGAGAAATTTGTATAATTTTCTCTATGGTGCAAGACAAATTGAAGGTTAAAAAACTGCTTATAATAACCGAGAGGTTTTATCCCGAAGATTTCATAATAAACGAACTTGCTATAGATTTTCAAAAGAAAGGTTTTGAGATATCGGTTTTAACTCAAAGCCCAAGTTACCCGCATTCCAAAATTTTCAACGGATACAAAAACCGCTTGTTTAAAAAATATGACTGGCAGGGGATAAAAATATATCGTTTTTTTACTGTTTTGGGGTACAAGAAAAAGGTAATGTTAAAACTTCTAAATTATTTTAGCTTTATGGTTATGTCAATTGTTACGGGGATATTTATCGGCAGAAAGTTTGACAAAGTTTTTATATTTCAAACAGGGCCGTTACTGCCTGCGGTGGCGGGTGTAGTCATAAAAAAACTTTACAAAAAACCTCTAACTATATGGACGCAGGATTTATGGCCTGATGCGGTTTACGATTATGGTTTTAAAAAAACATGGTTTCTAAAAACTTTTTTAAATTGGCTTGTTAAATTTGTCTATAAAAACTGCCGAAATATATTTGTTTCAAGTAGAGGATTTATCAAAAGGATATCCGAATACGTGCCGAACAAAAAAATCCGCTATTTCCCCAACTGGCCGATGATTAACTGTTTTTTTGAGGGGGAAAACCCCATTAAACTTTCAGATAAATTTAATTTTACTTTTGCGGGCGGTATTGGTAAATTCCAAAATTTGAAAAATGTAGTGAGAGGTTTCGGTTTGTTTATTGAAAATGGAAAAGATGCTCAGCTAAATATAATCGGGGAAGGCGCAAACTTGAACGCTTTAAAACAGCTGATGGAAACCGAAAAAATACCCAACATAGTTTTTTGGCAAAGGCAATCTGCGTCCGAAATACCAAAATATATTTCTGCAAGTGATGCGTTAATTATTCCTTTAATAGATAGTCCTATGGGGCGTTTTATTGTTCCTTCTAAATTTCAGGCTTATTTAACCGCTCAAAAACCCATCTTTTGTATTGCGAAAGGAGAAACGGCAACCATCGTGCGTGAAAATAATCTCGGCATTGTTTCCGATCCTTGTGATATAGAAAGCATAGCATCGGGTTTTGAAAAAATGATGGAATTTGCGCATAGTCAAACCGCTTTCAAATCAAAAGCCAAAGATTTATTGGATAGAGAATTTTCTAAAGAGAAAATTGTCAATGAAATGGTTGATATAGTAGTTTAAAATCTCCCCTTAATCCCCTCTTGATAAGGGGGAAGTGAAGGGGGATTAAAAACCCAAAAAAACAAGGAGGAAATGAAATGGACTTAAAAGCAAATTGCATATGGAAAGAAGGATTTAAAGCGGATATTGATAACGGACGGGGACACAACGTAAAAATTGACCTGCCCGAACATCAGGGCGGTACAAACTCGGCCCCTACGGCTTTGGAGCTTACCGTTATGAGTTTCGCCGGATGCGTAGTAACTATATTTGCCCTGCTTGCAAAAAAAATGCAGGTAGATTTCAAGTCGCTTTTATGCGAAGTTTCAGCTCAAAAACCCGACGGCGCAGGTACGGTAACTAATTGCGATATAATGGTTAAAATTAACTCTGAGGCAAACGACGAAAAAATTAAACTTTGTCTGGATAAGACCGTAAAAATCTGTCCTGTCGGAGTTATATTTGAAAGAGCGGGTATCACCGTCAAAGCCAATCTTGAAAGAGTTTAACGTTTAATAGATACACTTCGTTGACAATGAGCGGGGTAAGTTAGTAAAATACTAAAACCGTCCTGAATGGACGTTGTCTCATTGTAATGAATATATATGAAAAAATTTTCTAACAGAAGTAGAAAGCCGTTTATCCGCAAAAACGAATATATAAGAATT
>DATKZD010000256.1:0-2240 GCA_035528195.1 Elusimicrobiales bacterium | reverse complement strand
TAGAAGAACTTGAGTTGGAAAAATACTTATACGGGGTTTTACCGCTGGAAATGGGGCCTAGATGGCCTATGGAAGCTTTAAAGGCACAGGCTGTTATAGCGCGTACTTACGCTCTATTTAACAAGAATAAATATTATAAACAGGGTTTTGATTTATCCAACGATGTAAAAAGTCAGGCGTACGGAGCAAATAACGCAGATCATCCGCGCGTAATGGAAGCGGTAAATTCAACCAAGGGCGAAGTTTTAACTTATAAGGGTAAACTTTTAGATGCCGTATACCACGCAAATTGCGGGGGCAGAACTTCTCCTCCCATATGGGGAGGTAAAGCAATAGAGCCGTTGAGCGGAGTTAAATGTCCTTACTGTAAAAATACCCCCAACTATAATTGGTCAAAAGAGATAAGTAAAGAAAAGCTTCTCGTTTTTTGTAATTCCCGTGGATATAAAGTCAAAAAAATAAAAAATATCAAATCTGATTATAAAAACAGGGCGGGAAGAGTATTAAAACTGCAATTTATAACCGATATAGGTAAATTTATTATCAACACGGGTGCGCTTAGAAATTGGATTGGGGGTAACATTTTTAAGAGCCATTACGTAACCCAGATTATTCCGGGGAAAGATGAAATTAAGTTTGTAGGCAAAGGATACGGACACGGCGTTGGTATGTGTCAAAACGGTGCAATGGTGATGGCAAAAAATAAAAAAAATTACAAAAAAATACTCAGGTATTATTACCCGGGCGCTAAAATAGGAAGACTTCGATACAATTAAATGAACCTTGACAGATTTAAAACTCTAAATATCAAGCCTCTAATAGCAAAAAATCCGGCAGTTCCAAGAGACTCGTCAAAATTAATGGTATTGCACCGTAATTCGGGCAAAATAGAACACTGCGTTTTTAGGGACATAGTAAATTATTTCAATGCGGGCGACTGTCTTGTATTAAATAATTCCAAAGTTTTTCCGGCAAAATTACCCGCTAAAAAATCAACGGGGGGAAAAACTGAAATTTTACTTGTCCGCCCCTGCGATACTTCTAAATCAGCTTCTGTGTCGCCCGATGTTGCTACAAGCAGATGGCTTTGCTTAACGCCTCAATGCAGGGCGGGGCTTGAAATTATTTTACAGGGCGGCGTAAAAGCTACGGCAATAGGCAAAAGCGAAGACGGCTATTGGATTTTTGAATTTACTACGGGGAACATTTTAAGTTATGCCGATAAATACGGAGTGATGCCTCTGCCGCCTTATATTGAAAAAGCGCGTAAAAAGTCCGGCGATGAAATTTTTTCGCAAAGCGACGGAAAAAATTATCAGACGGTATATGCAGGCGTTACGGGTTCAATAGCCGCTCCTACCGCAGGATTTCATTTTACCGACGAACTTATTGAAGCTATAAAACAAAAAGGAGTTAAGGTAGCGTTTGTAACTTTACATGTGGGGTGGGGGACTTTTAGGCCTGTTAAAACCGCGCCGCAAAAACATCAAATGCTTGCAGAATTTGCAGAAATATCCGCTCAAAATGCAGACATTATAAATGATGTCAAAAAATCCGGCGGTAAAATTTTTTCAACAGGTACAACTGCAACACGTACTTTGGAAGGTTTTGCAGACGAAAACTGCCGTGTAACTTCAGGTAAAAAATGGGTAGATTTATTTATATATCCGCCTTACAAATTTAAGATAATAGACTTTTTAATAACCAATTTCCACGTACCCGGGCATACTCCGATTTGTTTAACTCAGGCGCTTGCGGGAGAGGAATTTTTATTTAAAGCCTACAAACAGGCGGTAGAAAAAAAATACCGTTTTTATTCTTTCGGAGATGCAATGCTAATTTTATGAAAACAATATCGCCATTTAAAATTACAGCCAAAGACGATAAAACAAAAGCGCGATGCGGTATTTTGTATACAAAAAGCGGCAAAGTTAATACTCCCGTTTTTATGCCGGTGGCAACGCAGGGATCTGTCAAAGCGATTTCGGATAAAGATTTATCCGATATTGGGGTAGAATGTATTTTGTCCAACACGTATCACCTATATTTACGTCCAGGATTAGATGTGTTATCTAAATTCGGCGGTTTGCATAAATTTATGAATTGGAAAGGTTCAATACTTACAGATTCCGGAGGATTTCAGGTTTATAGCTTGGCGCATCTTAGAAAAATTACCGACGAAGGGGTTCGTTTTAAATCTCATATTGACGGAAGCAAACATCTTTTTACTCCGGAAAATG
>DATKZD010000255.1:0-3478 GCA_035528195.1 Elusimicrobiales bacterium | reverse complement strand
GAAGCAATGATAAATCTCATAATAGCAACCCACGGAGAACTTGGCGCATACCTAATTGAAACCGCCGAGATGATAGTGGGGGAACAGACCGAAGGAATGGAAATTTTCTCCATATCACCGCGCATCCCGGCCGAAGTTGCCCAAAAACAAATTAAAAAAACCATAGAAAAAATGCGGTCTAAAGATGGAGTTATCATTTTCACCGATATACTGGGGGGAACACCAACTAACATAGCAGTACTTTCTGCCTCCAAAGAAAGTAATGTCGTTATAATAAGCGGAGTAAATTTGACTATGATAATAACCGCCTTTAGCTACCGCTTAAAGCTTCCATTTAAAGAACTGGTAAGTAAAATAACTTTTGACGGTAAAAAATCAATATGTGAAGTGAAAAAACTTTTAACCAAATCAAAGAAAAGAAAGCACAAATAGTGGGGGAAAATACAATGTCTGTTTTATTTGCACGAATTGACGACAGGCTCATCCACGGACAGACCGTGGAGGGCTGGATACCTTTTTTAAACGCAAAAGAAGTTCTTATAGTTTCTGATGTGACGGCAAAAGATGAAAATAGAATAGACTTAATGAAACTTTCTCTGCCGGAACATATAAAACTAAAAGTAAAAAACATGCAACAGGCAGTAAAATACTTAAAAGGATTAAAGTCATCGGAAACGATACTGCTTATAACTCCAAGTCCCTGTGAAATATTATCGCTTATTAGTAACGGCATTAAACTTGGCAGCGTAAACGTCGGAGGAATGCACTACTCAATAGGAAAAGTACAAATAGGCCGCGCAATTTTTATAGATGATACGGATATGGAGTGTCTTAGAAAGATAGCATCTAAAGGAGTAAAACTTGAAGGACGCGGTGTTCCTACGGACAAACAGGTAGATATTTTGGCTAGATTAAGCCAGTAAAAAATAAAAAAGCGGTACTGGAACTATTTGATATTGGGTAATATATTTTATGGAAATTAAATTAATTTATCTTTGCGCATTGGCAGCCTTTCTTGAACTTGACCGTTTATATGCGGGGCAGTTTATGCTTTCAAGACCTGTTATGGCGGGAAGTATAATAGGTTTTTTTGGCGGTGAATTTGGGCTCGGGCTATGGTGCGGATTGTGGGCTGAATTTTTATTGATTAAAAATAAACCTATAGGAATAAAGGTGTCTGCAAGCGGGCTTATATTTGCAGGTTCTGCGGTAATGCTGGCATCGTTATATAACATCCCTTTTTATTTTGCCTTTATTTGCGGGGGTATTTTGTCGTATATTTTCTCGTATTTGGACATTTTATTTAGAAAGCAAGTTTCGCTTTTAAACGATAAAGCGGAGCGTGAGGTTAAAGTCAATGCCTGCGGCATAGGCAAATGGATTTTTAATCTTATAGTTTTAAGATTCTTATTTGTTTTCGCTTTTTTAATTTTAAGCATAGCGCTGTTTGGATTTTTGGCAAATATTTCAAACGTAAACCGTTACTTAACGGGATATATTGAAAGATTTTTGATGCTGCTGACTTTGTTTGTGACACCGGTTATTGGACTTGTAAATTGCGTGCTTATTTTTGGTAAAAAAAATGGATAAAAAACTGCAGTTGAAAATTTTTTTAAGGTCGTTTTTCATTCAAATCGGATGGAATTACCAAAAAATGCAAAATATCGGTTTTGCATTTAGCGTTTTACCCGCCCTTAAAAAATTTTATAAAAAAGAAAACTTGAATCAGGCGGTTTTGCGTCATATGGGATATTTTAATACCCATCCCTATATGGCGGGCTTTACTTTAGGTTTATGCGCAAGGATGGAAGAGGATGCATCACAACAAAATGATACCGATAAAAATGATTCTTATGCAAAAATAGACACTTTAAAAAGTGCCGTATCCACGGCTTCCGCAGCTATCGGCGATAGACTTTTTTGGGGCATATTAAAACCCTTTTGCCTTGTTTTGACCATATTTACGCTCGTAGCACTGAACTTTGATTTTTTCGGCTTTTCGTTGAGAGACCGTTTGATTGCCGTAATTGCGCTGTCTATAGGATTTTTGTTTTATAATTCCGTAAGCTTGTTTGTACGATGGAATTCTATTGAATACGGATACAGGTGTGCGCAAGATAAATACTGCGGTTTGGATTTTCTTAACTGGAATAAATTTGCAAAAATACTAAGGTTAACGGGACTGGCGTTGGTTTTGCTTACTGTCGCCACCTTTTTAATCAGGTATGATGTCGTTTATTTAGTGAAATTGGTAATTTGGCTAACATGAGCGGTTTTGCTTTATTATGTAAAATACTATGATGACAGAAAATATAGAAATTAAAAATAAGCTAGGACTTCACGCTAGACCTGCTGCAATGTTTGTGCAGGTTGCAAATAAATTCCAAAGCGATGTCGGCGTAGTTAAAGACGGAACTGAAGTAAACGGAAAAAGCGTAATGGGTATGATGATGCTGGCAGCACATAAAGGAACCATGTTACAGATAAAAATAAACGGTCCGGACGAAGAACATGCTATGGAAGCATTAAGGGAACTTTTCGTAAAAAATTTTGACGAAGATTAATTATGATTATCCATAAAGGAATAACGGCAAGTCCAGGAATATCAATAGGCGAAGTTTTTCTGTTACAGGAAGACAATATCCCTGTTGAAAAGAAAATTATTGCCAAATCAAAGGTTAATCAGGAAGTGAAGCGTTTTAAAAACGCTCTTAAGCAAACTCACTTAACGCTTGATAACGTAGAAAAAAAAGTACTTGCCACGCTGGGCAAAAAACACGCCCGCCTTGTTGAAACCCACAAACTAATTCTCCAAGACCCTCTTTTAACTCAAGAAGTAGCACTTAGAATCGCATCGCAGCAAATAAGTGCGGAATATGCGTTGTTTGAAACTGTAGAAAGAATAAAAAAACATTTTGAAAAAATTGATGATGAATTTTTCAGAGAAAGGCATCACGATTTAATAGACGTTGCAAAAAGATTAATGCAGCATTTATCAAAAAAAAGTAGAACCAACCTGCCGGAAGCAAAAAATCCGGTAATAGTGGCTGCCCACAATCTGCTTCCATCAGATACTCTGCGTTTGAAAGAACATAAGGTGCTGGCTTTTTGCACAGATATAGGCGGACACACAAGCCATACTGCGCTACTGGCTAAAAGTATGGAAATTCCCGCAGTGGTAGGACTTTCCGATATAACAAAACAGGTAAAAAACGGCGATACTTTAATAGTTGACGGAAACGCCGGAATAGTGATAATTTCACCCAATGCGCAGGCTTTGGAAAAATACCGAAGAATAATAGCTGAAGAACTTAAAAAAGAAAAATCTCTTGAATCGGTCAAAAACCTCTCCACTATTACGCTTGACGGCAAAAAAATAGAACTTATGGTTAACCTTGATTTGCGCGAAAATATAACAGACCTTAAAAACCTTCACATAGATGGGGTAGGGCTTTTACGTACGGAATATCTTTATTTA
>DATKZD010000254.1:0-7652 GCA_035528195.1 Elusimicrobiales bacterium | reverse complement strand
GGAAGCGTCCCTTTTGGGTTCGTTTTTATTGTCGTTTTTATTGTCGTTTTTAGGTTCGGCTAAAAAATCGCGCATATCTTTATCTTCGTCCTTATAGTTTTTATCTTCGTTTTTGTCTTCCTTATTATTATCTTCCCTGTCTTCTTCGAAACTTGGCGAAATCATATGATGTTTCCTTTACGATGAATTACTCTTTTGTTCGGCTAGTTACAATACTGTCTTCCAACACAGACAGCTTTGCAACCTCCGAAACGACAGGGGCTTTTTTCACACCCTTATATTATATACTATAATTGATAGATTTCATCGGGAAAAATAATTCTGCATTTTGACCGGTAAGCGCAAAACGGATATATTCTACACGATAAACAATGTTTTTTTTGAACAGGCATTTAATGAATTTACGACACCTATTGAATTTTGCGTCATTTTTTATAAACTGTTATTAGGGCATAATAATCTATGGCAGGGAGTTTGTATGATACTTAATCTTAAGGCAAAAAACGGCTGTAAATTGATACAAGCGATACTTTTGGTCGTGATTTTGGCAGTACAAATTTCATATGCGCGGCAAGCCAAATACAAATACTATTACGATATGTCGTTTAAAGCTAAAAGTACGGATGCAAAAATAGCGAATCTTAAAAAATCCATCTCCCTAAATCCCAATTTTTCCAAGTCGCGTTCACGGTTGTGCGCATACTATTCACTAAAAAAACAAAACAAACAAGCAGAGATTCAATGTGGAAAAGCTTTGGATATAGATCCCTCCAACGCATTTTATTATTGGCAGTTGTCCTTAATTTATCACAACCAGCAGAGATATGCCGACGCAATAGCAACGGCAAACGAAGGTTTAAACATTGACTCGGTAAGCCATAGATTATATTCCTCCATAGCGGATTCCTACATGGCGCTAGGTAGATACAATCAGGCGATAGAAGATTACACAAACGCAATTACTTTTGAAAAAAAGAATCCCTCTTACTACACAAAACGCGCCTTAGCGTATATTTACGCAGGTGGCGATCAAGCTTACAAGCAAGCCTTTTATGATTATGATAATGCAATAAATATAGCACCGAACTTTGCAGAGGGTTACCAAGGAAGGGGAGAAACAAATCTTGCACTGGGAAGAATCAGTGACGGCATAAATGACTTAAAAAAAGCAGTGAAACTAAATCCTAAACTACCGCATGCATATAAAGTTCTAGGTTACTACTACTTTGTCAACAAAAAATACACGCAGGCAAGAGATAATTTTATCCAAATGTTGAGATACGATAGAAACAATCCTGAAACACACCTCTATATGGGAATCTACTATATAGAAACAAAAGACATAGGTAAGGCGCTAATAAGCTTGGAAAATGCTTTTAAATTAGGTTTTACGATGGTAAAACAGCTTGAAGATCCAAAAGATGGCTTTGGAAAACATTTTTTGAGAATAAAGAATAACGAACAGTATAAAAAAATAATCAATAAATGGGAAGATAAAATAAAAAGCAAAGGCCAGGTAACTTCCGTTGAAGTATACAAATAAACCATGAAAAAAATATCACTTCTCTTATTTGCTGTAACTTTTATGTTGATAAGCAATTTACCTGCCGCTACGCAGGATGCCATTAATTTATACAACAAGGCACACAAAGAAACTGACGACACAAAAAAAGTTTCTCTGCTGCTAAAAGCATTAAAAAATACAAAACGAAAAGATATACTTGCAAAAATTCACAATAGTTTGGGGTTGGCTTACAGGAGACTGATTAACCACGAAAAATCCGCTTATCACTTCACAAAGGCAATAAATTATAACCCCAAAGATTATAATTACCGAGCAAACAGATGCTACCTCTATACGCTGATGGAAAAATACGACAGTGCGCTTAAAGATTGTGAGAAAACGTTAAAACTGGGAGGTAAAAGAAGTCGCGATTATAATGCTTTGGGTTTAGTTTACCAAAAGTTAGGGAAACAGGAATCTGCCGAAACGTTTTTCAAAACAGCCATAATAAAATCCCCTGAAAACTGTTTTTACCACTATAATTTAGGAGACTCGTACTACCTGATGAAAGACTACGATAAATCCGTAGGAAGTTTTGACGTAGCATTAAAACTATGCACGCGGTATTCAAAAGCGTATGCAAAACGCGGCGAAGCATTTTATAAACTTGAGGAATACGAGGAAGCATTTACCGATTTTAAGTACGCAGTTAAATGGGAACCTGAAAATATTGATTACTACAAATATAAGATATACTCTCTGATAAGTTTGGGAGAATGCGGCAAAGCATTGAAAGATATTTTAAAACTTCTAAGGATAGCAAAAGATGACCCTGAATCTTACTTAACTTTTGCGTTGTACTGGACATGTAAAGGAAACACTGAATTTAATAACGAAAAAGCATTAAAAAATATCAGTCTTGCAGAAAATTTGGGCTACAGGGATTTTCTGCGGCTTAAAACCGATGAACCTTACAAAACATTTTTTTCTTTTATTAGGGAACTGCCGGAATATAGAAAACTGGAAAATATATCTTCAAAACCCTAAAAACGTTTCTCAAAACCTCATTTTTTATAACAACTAATCTTTTTATATATCTGCGCTAATACAAGTTAATTGTTTAGGTATTCAGGAACGATATTTAATTTTATTTGACCGCAAAGCTGAAATTTGCAAAACTACTATGTATAACTTATATTATGGGGAAAACAAATGAAAAACACAAAACTAAAATTAGCAGTTGCATCTCTTGTAGTATCGGTTCTCATTTTGGGAGCATGTAAAAACACAGAAACTATTCAAAACGGATCCAAAGTTTCATTCCATTATACCCTCACGGCAGACGGTAAAGTAGCTGATAGTTCAATAGGTAAAAGTCCTTACGAATATGAACACGGCGCTGGAGGAATAATACCGGGACTGGAAGAAAAAATGATGGGGCTTAAAAAAGGCGACAAACGCACCTTTACCATTCCGCCCGAAAAAGCTTACGGAATTAGGAATAAGGATGCCTTTATGAAAATACCTAAAACTTCCATAAAAGGCAGCGAAAAATTAAAAGAAGGCAGTATGATAGGTTTCACGCAAGGCGGAAAACAATATACCGCAGTTGTTTCTAAAGTGGAAAAAGGCACCATAACGTTAGACTACAACCACCCTATGGCAGACAAAACTTTGGTATTTGAAATAGAAGTAATAGAAGTAGATAATACCGTTAAGAAATAGTGTTTTTATAAACTCCCCCTTGTTAAAGGGGGGGAGGGGGGATTTTAAAAAAGAAAAATAATCTTTTTCCTCATGCAAAAGGAGATGAGACAAAATTTAGTAGATTTCCCACGAGCCGCAAGGGGAGAGGGGAAAAGGTTTTCAAAACAAAAACCCCGTCTTTTACAAGACGGGGTTTTTTCAAAAACAATACGTTTCTTAGTTGAACAAATAGCTAAATTTAACAGCGGGAACGATATTGTTTACTGCCATATCTTCTACAAAAACATGATGCCAGCGAACTTCTCCGCCAAGCTGCATATTTTCTGCAACATCAAACATTATTCCACCACCAAGGTTGATACCGAGGTCGCTTTCGGTTGTGCTGGTGGTTACGGTAAGAATTGTAATTTCAGCTTTGGACTGATACCAGCCAAAACCAAAAATACCGTAAAATGTCATTTTGTCTTTTTTATGCAAAAACTTAGCGTATGGAGCAACGTAGAGTATTTTTACTTCGGCATCTCCTACTTCAGCTTCATGTTTGAAGTTGTAGCCAATTTCAAGACCGGCGGCAAACATATCATGAAACTGATAATCGCCTGCTACAGCTGCGTTCATTGAACCTTTAACCATGTCATTCCAGTCGCCACTTATAGGAACGGCATAACCTGCAAGCACGCTCAGTGAAGTAGTTCCTTTTGCTGCAAAACCTGCTGTAGTCATACAAGCAGTCAGCATTAATGCTATTAGTACTTTTTTCATTCATCCTCCTTAAGGATTTGGGTGTTATCTTCAGACAGTTGATATCTGCCTAATATAAGATACACAAATAACATAATTAATGTCAATCACTTTGTACGGCTCTAAAATCTGTTCTTTCAATTAGCAATTTAACAAAGCGTTCCATGTATTTTTTATCCGTTTCGTTAAATCTATTTTTGACAGGGCTATCAGCGTCCAAAACGCCAAATAGTTTTCCGTTTACCATAATGGCTATGACTATTTCCGACCGTGAAGCACTATCGCATGCAATATGCCCTTTAAACTTACAAACATCGTCAACTATAATGGTTTCTTTTTTTTGTGCGCAGATACCGCAAACTCCTTTGCCTATATCAATCCTTACGCATGCGGGTTTACCCTGAAATGGGCCCAAAACCAACTGCCCGTCTTTTAAAATATAAAAGCCGACCCAATTAATTTCACTGAGATTATTAAAAAGCATTGCGGAAAAATTGGATAAATTTGCAAGCATATCCCTTTCAGTATCAAAAAGACTCTCCAGCTGTTTAGTTAACAATTGGTATGATTTTTCCTTTTCACTTCCCATTGTAAAGTCCCCTGTGTAAATTTACCCGTATTTCACATTTTACCATTATATTTACACGGACTAGTAGGAAATTTTATGTTCGGACATTCCTTAATATGTGTGTTTCCAAACTTAAAAAACTTGTCGTAATAATGTATCATCTTATGGTTGCGCTATCGTAAAAATATCAAAAATATTAGAATGGTAGTGTTGGAGGAGATATGAATAAAAAAATAGGAATAATAGGAATGGGTATAATGGGCAGCGCAATGGCAAAAAATCTCAAAAAAGCAGGTTTTGATATTACCGTCTATAACAGAACTGCCGAAAAAACTCTCCCCCTAAAAGACATGGGATGTAAAGTTGCCAAAACACCAAAAGAAATTGCAGGTGAAACCGACATTACCATAGTCATAGTAACGAACCCGTCGGCAGTGGAAAATGTTTTAACCAATACCGAAGGCTGGTTTAAAGGCGAATGCAAAAACAAAGTTTTAGTAAATATGAGTACGGTGGGAGTGGAATTTACAACAAAACTAAACGAAATGTGCCGTCATCACGAAGTTAAATTACTAGATTGCCCGGTATCGGGCAGTAAGGTTCATGTAGAAAGCGCCTCGCTAGTTGTTTTGGCGGGCGGCGACCAAAAAGAAATAGAAAAAATAAAACCTATGTTTTTAAAATTGGCAAAAGCAGTTATTTACGCAGGCCCCGTACCCAACGGGAGCGCTCTTAAACTATGTATGAATTTAATCACCGCTCAAATGACAACAGCAACTGCAGAATCTGTGGTACTTGCCAATACATTGCAAATTAATCCAAAACTTATTTTTGACGTAATAAAACAGTACTCCGCTCTAAACTGCGGGTACTTTGATATCAAAAGTAAAAACGTGTTAAACGACGACTATCGCCCCGCTTTCTCGCTTGGCAACATGCTCAAAGACGTAAAATTTATGATAAGAGAAGCAGGGTTACGCAACCAAAAATTGCCCGTAACCGAAAGCGCATTAAAATTAATGGAAACATCCGCCGAGCAGGGGTACAAGGATAAGGATTTATCTGTTATTGCCAAAACGCTTGTTGAAAAATACGGCGCCGTAAAAAAGCCGGTCGGTTAACGAAAATATGCCAAAATTTAAAAAATCACAAAAAAAAGTACCTGCATGGCTTGCCATTTCGCTTATAATACTAGCAGGGTTGTTTATGAAATATCTGTTTGAAGAAGCAAAATATATGCTCCACGTCCGTAAAGTACAAAAAACAACGCAGGATATTTTTAGCCGTCGGTAACTTAGGGAAATGAAATATGAACTTGGGGGAAGATTTTAAAAATAAACCGCCAAAAAAGGAAAACTATTCGGGTCACCGCAATAGGTTAAGGGATAAATTTAACAAAGGCGGACTTGATGCTTTTTTAGATCATGAGGTATTGGAACTTGCGTTAACTTACGTAGTGCCTAGAAAAGACACAAAACCCGTTGCGTGGAACCTGATAAAAAAATTCGGTTCGGTATCCAATGTTTTTGACGCAAATAAAGAAGAACTTCAAGATATAAAAGGAATCGGACAGGAAGCGGCTGTATTTATCTTACTACTGCGTGCAATTATAAGAAGATATTTTTTAGACGAACTTAAAAACAGAAATGTTATTAAGTCTCCCGAAGATGTAATAAAATACTGTCAAGCATCGCTTGGCGGAGAGAAAGACGAAATTTTTGAAATTATTTACCTCTCTTCCAGAAACACTGTTATAAATTCCGAACGTATAGCAATAGGTACAATAGACCGCGCAAGCGTTTCTCCCAGAAAAGTGGTTCAAAACGCTCTAAAAACAAATGCGGCAGGTATGATTTTTGTACACAACCATCCATCGGGTGAGCCAAAACCTTCAAGCGAAGATATAGAACTTACCGACGAACTTATAAAAGCGGCATATACTTTGGGATTAGCGGTACACGACCACATTATCATCGGAAGTAAAAACTATTACAGCTTTAGAGCAAACGGACTGATAAAAAATAGAAACATAATGTAGTAATTTGCCTAATATTTGAGTACTATTTTCTTGTCACTGATACGCAAATCGAAGGAGCGATAATTACTATGGAATCTGAAAAAAAAACTTTGTGCAGTATTGTTCTGCTCATCTGTGTTGTATTTTTATTCTCGCCTCGAATATCTTCGTCTGAGTGGTGGGACGTCCCGTCTGGACCCTACAATATTCCAAATGTTCCCCATCCCACATGTGTAGATAATTGTAACGGAAACAACGGATATGACGGCAGTGAAAATAGCGGTAGTAGCAACGGACAAACACAACCAACGTCACCGACATTACCACAACCAACGTCCCCGTCAACACAAGAGACATTTGTTATGGCGGTTTGTATCAGCGCGGGAGAACCAACATCGGCTTGTATAAATCAAGAATTAAATAAAGCATCTTCAAAACTTGGCAAGATGCTTATCAAAAGTCTTATATACGGTTACGTAGACAGAACATTCTTGTTGATTATTCCGAGTCTTTATCCTACATATAAAATATCAAAATTTTTGTACGATACCGAAATTTCCAGCATAAAAATAGTACAGGATACGATTACGGAAGACCTAAAAAAATTACGCGCTTTCAAATGGCCTACCGAAGCCGACAGGCAACGAGCACTTCGTATGATTTACGAAGATGAAAAAACTCTTAAGCGCTGGAATATGGAGGCAAGAATAGAAGCGAGGAAAGGGGCTAATTGGCGCAAAGACTGGAATGGAAACGGAAACTCAAAACATAGTTTTCATCCCGGGCCGGCCTACCAGCAATTAAAGACCCTTGAAAGTCGCGGTTGGCTAGGTAATTGAAATCGGACTTGATGTGTTAATTTTTAATTATCCGCCTAGCCATTACCTATTACTTAAATCTTTTATTCTTTCTTCGGCTTTTGCCGAAATAGAATTACCCTTATAATCTTTTACAATTCTTCTATATATGCCGATTGCTTTGTCGGGGTTATCAAGTCTACGTTCGTAAATATAACCCATCTCGTATAAAGCTTCAGGGGCTTTGGTATGTCTTGGATATTGTGTTGCAATAATACCATAGATACTTACCTGCATGTTATAATCCTTTAAATCCCC
>DATKZD010000253.1:0-4614 GCA_035528195.1 Elusimicrobiales bacterium | reverse complement strand
CAATTTCGGGATTATCTCCCGGCAGACTGGGGCAGGTACTCTATCCTTATTATAAGCAGGACATAGACTCCAAAAAAATAACGAAAGAAGAAGTACTTGAACTTTTACAATGTCAGCGCGTCAAATTTACCTGCATAGATTGTTTTGCGTCTACAGGTGTGGTGGGCGGAGTATTATCGGGAAATACTTTTAATAATTTAAGTTTGGGCGGGCTGGATAAAGACGGAAATCCCGCATCAAACGAACTTGAAATTTTAATACTGGAAGCAGGCATAAACTGCGCAACTCCGCAGCCTACGCTATCTGTTTTATACGACGATAAGTTACCTGAAGATTTTTTATTGAAAGCGGTTGAGTGTATTAAAATAGGCACCGGCTATCCTGCTTTTATGAACAATAAAGTTGCAATGAAATTTCTACTAAGCCAATACGGGCGTGAAGGAATGACCGAAGAAGAAGCGCGCTCATGGGCGATAGGCGGATGCTTGGAAACAAGTCCCTGTTCGTGGATGCCCTTGAAACTTGGCGGTAAAACGTATCATATACCCGGCGGGTCGGGACAGCCCACAAGTGTGGGAGTACACTTTATTTCTCTTCCCAAAATACTTGAGCTTGTGCTTTTTGACGGTGTTGACCAAAGAACCAAAGAAAGAGTTTTTCCTCCGCACGGCAAAAAATTAAATTCCTATAAAGAGATATGGGAAAGTTTTAAAGATTATTTTTCTAAAGCCGTGGAGGTGCTTACGCTTTGTAATAACATTCAGCACGATATATGGCGTAAAAATAATATGGCGGTATTTAACTCGCTACTTAAACCCGACTGTTTGGATAACGGGCATTTAATCAACGAAATGGGGTACAGATACAACGCAACATTCAGTGTGGAAACTACCGGAACCATAAATTTAATAAATAGTCTGGCTGCAATAAAAAAACTTGTTTTTGAAGATAAGGAAATAGGTTTGTCGGAGTTTAAAGATGTTTTGACAAATAATTTCGGTTTTAAAACCGCACACGAAATAAATTCTTTTTCGCTTCAGGAGCAAGTTAAAAAAGACAAATCAGGTAAATACGATAAAATTCATCACCAATGTCTTGAAGCGCCCAAATACGGAAACGACGACCCGTATGTAGATTCGCTACTAAAAGAATGGGAAGAATGGTTTACCAAAATGTGCAAAAATTACGAGTCTCTATATGGTAAAAATTTATACGCCTGCCAAATTTCGGTTTCAACTCACGGGCCTATGGGCTCGGCAACTATTGCAACGCCCGACGGAAGAATAAGCGGAACTACTTTTGCCGATGCATCTATGTCGGCATATCCGGGTACCGATAAAAGCGGGCCTTATGCCCTGTTTAATTCGGCTACCGTGTGGGACCATTCCACTTCGCAAAATTCGCAGCTTAATATGAAAATACATCCCTCCGCAGTAAGGGGAAGTCAGGGAGCAAAAAAATTACTGGAACTTACCAAAGCGTATATGAAAAAAGGCGCTTTCCATATCCAATATAATCTAGTGGATTCCAAAATGCTTAAAGATGCTCAAAAAAATCCGCAAAATTATCGCGGACTAATGATTAGAGTAGCAGGTTTTACTCAATACTGGGTTGAAATAAGTAAAGCGATACAAGACGAAATAATTGCCAGAACGGAATATAAAGATAGATAGAAGATTTAATCGTAATTTAAGAGGAAACGTAAGTTATGCAAAAAGAAAAATGCAGAGATTGTAAAAATTATGCGCCTGTAGATGTCGTAAAAGGCATCTGTCACATTACAAAAAAACTTATACAGGCAGAAGGCGAAATTTGTAAAGAATACCTTATGATTGCCAAATGTAAAAACTGCAAGAATTATTCTCCCGATGACGGCAAAGAAGATATCGGCATCTGTAAAATTTCCAAAAATAAATTTATGGCTTACGGCGATATGATATCGGTTACCTGCACGTCCTACGCAGAAAAATAAATGAAAGAGTCTTCCCGCACTAAATTAAAAGGTTTGATATTTGACATTCAGGGGCACTCCGTCCATGACGGCCCGGGATGCAGGACGCTTGTATTTATGAGCGGATGCAACTTGGGATGTATGTGGTGTTCCAATCCTGAAGGATCCGATGTAAAACAAAAATTGCTTTATCGCAAATCTCATTGTAAATGTAACTTTTACAGATGTATGGATGCGTGCAAACATAAAGCAATAAAAAAATCGGAAAATAAAATTACCATAGACAGAAACAAATGCAGGGAGTGTAAAACTTTTGACTGCGTAAACGTATGTTATGACGGCGCTTTGGCAGTTTCGGGCAAGTATTATACGCCCGATGAGTTAATTGAAATACTAAATAGAGACAAAAGCTACTGGGGTGATAATGGGGGGGTTACGTTTGGCGGAGGCGACCCGCTATGTCAAAGTAAGTTTGTAGGACAGGTACTTAAAAAATGCAGGGAATTGTCCATTCATACTGCCATAGAAACTTCGGCCTATGGCCCGACTGAAGATTTTTTGAAACTTATGCAAAATACTAATTGGGTTTTTATTGATATCAAGCACATTGACCCGAAAAAACATAAAGAGTTTACGGGAGTTGATAATAAACTTATTTTGGATAATATAAAAAAACTTAAAAATTCCGGTTGGGGGGGAACTTTGGTTGTACGAATTCCCGTTATTTGCGGTTTCAATGATGATGAAAAAAATATGTCTGGAATTGCCGATTTTTTAAAGGAAAATAAAATTGATACGGTTAATCTGCTTTCCTACCATAGTCTTGGTACGTCTAAATACGAACAACTGGGATTGGATTATGCTTTTGCAAAAAAAACTTCACCTTCCAAAGAAAAGTTAAACGCTATAAGTAAAATTTTTCAAGCCAAAAAAATATCCTGCTACCTAAACCACGACACTCCGTTTTAAAAAGCACCTTTTGCCATTTTGTCGTACCGAAAGAACTTTATCTTAAAGCAAAAAACCTCAATTACACCCTGACATACAACCTGTTTGTCCGTTCTCCTGCCAGTTTTGAACTTTAGAACATTTATTTTTTAGCCCGTAATTGGTTCCCTGGTTAATGACGTCAGTAAGATTTGTGCATACGTTGCTGTTTACCAATATATTACCATCGGATTTTAGTTTTATTCCGTATTTGAAACCTTCTATAGTTTAAAAAAACCGCAGGATGAACCTGCTCCTTGCGTAACCTCGCCTCGCTAAATAAATGCTCATTACTCGCATTTATTTTCCCGCCTGCAGAGCGGTCGGGAACGCTCGCTTCGAGTCCTTTCCAAAATGAAAAGAAAAAGTTTGCCCTAAAACTAGGCGCGACGAGTGAGGTACAACAACAAATTTTTACTTTTCAAATTTTCTTTTTAGTTTGAGGCGAGCCGAATCCACTCCCGGGCTAGGCCGCTTTTCCAAACAGCTTAAAGGTAGCGACACTTCCTCGCTTATGGCTCGGTCGGACTCGGTTACTACGGTCGCAGAGCCCCCTGCGTAACCTCCCCGAGCTAAATAAATACTCGTTACTCGCATTTATTTTTCCGCCCACAGAGTGGTCGGAAACGCTCGCTTCGAGCCCTTTTCCATAACATAAAAAAATAAAAAGTTTGCCCTAAAACTAGGCACAACGAGTGAGGTAAAATAACAAATTTTTGCTTTTTGAATTTTCTTTTTAGTTTGAGGCGAGCCGAAGTTGAACGAACTGAGGTATATCGTGAGGTGTGGCAACACCGAATATCCGAAGTGAGTGAAACAAAGGCGCAGCCCAAAATGAAAAGAAAATAAGCTCCCGGGCTAGGACTCGAACCTAGAACGCATGGACCAAAACCATGTGTGTTACCATTACACCACCCGGGAAAATTTATTGTTTTTGTTTGAAACCTACCTATAATCCTTTAAAAAATGAAACATTATCTCATATTTTAAAAACCAAAAGGACGGTCACAAAACCGTCCCTTTAATTATAGCGATTTTTTAAAGATAACAAAACTACTGTTAGTTGGTCTCAATCTTTTCCCCTGCCGATTTTTTATCGGCAGAAGTATCGGATCTTTGGGAATTTTTTTTAAGTTCCTCGTCGTATGCTTTTAAGACGTTTTCTTCCAAATATTTTCTAAAGTCCTGCGTTATTGGATGAACCACGTCTTTGTACGTTCCGTCTGCAAGTTTTCTTGAGGGCATACATACAAATAACCCTTTGTTGCCATCTACTACTTTCATGTTTCTAATGGCAAAGCAGTTATCAAAAGTTAAGCTCACAAAGGCTTTGAGTCTTTGCTCATTTCTCAGGTTAATGCGAATCTCAGTTATTTCCATTATTTGAGCTCCTCCCTAAAAAACACGTGTTAAACATTATTCTAGCTTTTTTTTGCATCCTTTTTGCAATACCTTTTATTTTTTTTTTATCAGTAGTAATTACGTAAATGCTAGACCCTGAACCAGACATCAATGCGCATCCGTCGGATAGATGATTAATTTCTTTATAAAGATATTTCAACTTTCTGTTAATTGCAAAAGCAGGCGTTTCCAGTCTATTAAAAAGATATTTTTTCCATTGGTTTAAGGGTGCGCCCCGTTCAAGTGCAGATTTTAATTTATTAAACACAGACTTT
>DATKZD010000252.1:0-5505 GCA_035528195.1 Elusimicrobiales bacterium | reverse complement strand
GCCCTATAACCGACAATGCCGGCGGAATAGTAGAAATGAGTAAACAGCCCGAAGATGTACGCAAAAAAACCGACCGTCTTGATGCGGTGGGAAACACCACAAAGGCATTAACCAAAGGTTATGCTATAGGTTCGGCGGCATTGGCGGCATTTTTACTTTTCAGCGCTTATTTAGATGAAGTTTCAATACTTACGGGCAAAGCTTTTCATAGCGTTGATATAGCAAAAATACAGGTATTTTTGGGCGGACTTTTGGGTGCGATGCTAGTATTTTTATTTAGTGCTTTAGCTATTAGGGCAGTCGGTAAAGCCGCCTATTATGTTATAAACGACGTCCGCGCCCAGTTTAAAGAAAATCCGAATATACTCAAAGGCACAGTTGACCCTGATTATGGAAGATGCGTAGACATTGTGACCAAAGGCGCATTGAAAGAAATGATTTTACCGGGTGTCTTGGCCGTCGGTATGCCGATACTGGTTGGAGTTATTTTTAAATACTTGGGTGTGGGAGCGGAAGCTATTGCGTCATTTTTAATGATTGCCACAATTACAGGTATTTTAATGGCAACGATGATGAATAACGGCGGCGGTGCATGGGATAATGCAAAAAAATATATTGAAATGGGCGAGTATGGCGGTAAAGGCTCTTCGGCTCATAAATCTGCAGTGGTAGGCGATACTGTTGGCGATCCTTTAAAAGATACTGCAGGACCTTCAATACACGTTTTAATAAAACTTTTAGCTACCGTAACGCTGGTGCTTGCAGGATTATTTGTATAGCTTTTTTCATAGACGATATGCGAGGTAAAGCGGAAATTGTACAAGTCAAATAGTTCGTTGACAAGATTGAATAAGACATTTTAGAATACTCTTTGACAGAATAACCAAATCCCCCCTCCCCCCCTTTATCAAGGGGGAGAAAGACAACAGAATTGAAAAGGGGGAGTGCGAAAACAAATTTAATAAAAGTAGCCCTAATAATTAGTTCTGATAAGTCAGTTTTTTATGTTCATTGTTAAAGTAAATATCATATTCCTTTTTGCTAAATAAATCATAATCCTCCCCCTTGATAAAGGGGGGGAGGGGGGATTAAAAAAATAGGACTGGGGGGATTAAAAAAAGAAATACTGTTTTCTTGTCGACGAATTACTTAAATTACAATCCTAGCACGCTTACGTTGGTAAAATATGAAATTTTTAAAAGTCAAACAATTTGTGCAAAAAAATAATCTGCCAGGATACAGGATTAGCCAAATAAAGGATTTAATTTATAAAAAAGGTATTTCAAGCTGGAAAGATGCTGTTAATTTACCGTTAGACTTGAGAGAAAAACTGGAAAGTGATGTTTCTATTTTATCTTTTAAACCCGAAAAAATACGGGTTTCAAAAGATAAAAAATCCGCCAAAGCTCTGCTTACGTTAAAAGACGGCAGTAAAATAGAAACCGTACTTTTAAACCCTCTTAAAAATCAATGGAGCGTATGCGTATCTACTCAGGTTGGATGTCCTGTAAAATGTTTTTTCTGCGCAACGGGGGCTATGGGATTTAAGCGCAATTTATCAGCCGAAGAAATATCAGACCAGGTTTTATTTTGGTTTCAATATGTTAACAAACATAAAATTGCGCCTCGTCTTTCAAGCGTGGTTTTTATGGGTATGGGGGAGCCGTTTTTAAATTACAGAGAAGTAGTTATGGCGGTTAATGATTTATCTAATCTTGATTTTTTAGGTATAGGGCATAGAAACATTTCCATATCAACTTGCGGAATAATCGACGGCATAAGGAAACTTGCCAAAGATTTACCTCAGGTTAATCTTGCCGTTTCGCTTCACTGTGCCGATGATGCCAGACGAAACAAAATCGTTCCAATTAATGTAACCCATAATTTGACGAAACTTGCAAAAGAACTGGCCAAATATCTGCAAAAAACAAAAAGACGCGTGTTTATTGAATATACTTTAATTAGCGGGGTAAACGATAATTTTAAAGATGCTAGAGATCTTGCTAAATGGATTAATGCAATCCCTTCAAACTATTTACTGCATGTTAACCTGATATCCTGTAACGAGTTTAAAAAAAGCAAACACGAAGTCAGTCCCGCCAAAGTTAAAGCTTTTGCCGACATTATAAAAGAAAAAAGAATAACCGTAACCATCAGGCGAAGTTTGGGAAGCAGTATAAGCGCCGGATGCGGTCAATTGGGTACTTGAGTTTGATATTACCCACATTAAAAAGAATTTTTCTGTGTAAATTTTGTAAAATTTCACTGTGCTTGTACTCGTTTTGGAGGTTAGTTATGAAACGGAAGGAACTTATAAAACATTTAAAAAAACACGGATGCGAACTGACGCGTGAAGGTGGTAAATACTCCATATTCGTAAACACCAAAACCGAAATGGAAGCTCCCGTTACGCGGCATAAAGAAATCGCCGACTATACTGCGCGGAAAATATGCAAAGAACTTGGAGTGGACACTCCCTAAAAATGTTTATATCAAACCACAAAATAAGGTGGGTACCGATGAAACTTTCTACTGGAATATGTTTTTTCTTGTTTGTTGTTTTGTGTGTCGGGTGCATGGCACATCGTCAACAAAAAGCGGACTGGATTTCTCTAGGTCCGGTGTTTAATCCCGTAAAAGCCGAAACCGTAGAGGTATTTAAAAGCGGTAAAAAAATAAAAAGAGCAAGTGCTGTTGTGGGTGTCATAAAAAGCGGTTACATTGATGCTTCAAACGAAAAGGCCATAGAGACGGAAATAACTAAAATCATTGCCCTAGCTGCTCAACACGGGGCGAATGCTATCATTTTAAGAAGAATGGATGTTATGGAAGATGCTACTTACGCAGATAAAAAACTTGTAGAAACCCCTCATATATACCTTTACGCCAAAGCCCTCAAATATGTTGATAATTTAACCCAAGAGGATAAAAATGCCATCGAAGAATGGGAAGCTGATACCTATAATCTGTAAAAACATAGACGAGTGCTTTACCTGGAAAGGTCCGGCGGTAGTGGTTGACGTTTTAAGATTTTCCACCACAGTATGCGCTATTTTAGTGACGGGTAAAAAAAATTTACGGGTTTATGATAAAAAAGAAAAAGCGATAGAGTATAAAAACACTACTTTTAATTTAGAGTTTTTTTCCGAATTAGACTTTGAAAATTATTTTCCTAAATTTGATAATTCTCCATATGTAGCCCTTACTCAATCCAATCCCAATAAAGATGCGGTAATAATAACAAATGCCGGCGCAAAGACGGTTTTATCCCTAAAAAAGGCTTCCGATATTTTCATAGGGTGTTTTGCTAATTTCTCGGCTGTTACCAGGCATTTGAACAAATTTTCGGGAGAGGTTTTACTGATTCCATCAAGCCTTTTTGGCCCGCCCCACATTGAAGATTCTTTATGCTGCGATGCTTTTAACGGGTTTTTATTCGGGCGGACGGATTCCATTACCACCGCAATGGATAAATTGAAAGAAACAAACAGACCTGAAGAATTTTTAAAATCCTGCCCTCAAACTGGCTATCAGGATTTGGCGCTGGCCTTAGCCGTAGATAAATTTACTACACTGCCCTGCGCCAAAATACAGGGCGATTATGCCGTAATAGAAAACATTATTTCCTTATGAAAAGAAAAAAAGCCGTAGTTTTACTCTCGGGCGGATTGGATTCGTCAACATGTCTTTATTGGGCGTTTAACAAAAGGTATAAATGTTATGCTTTGATATTTGACTACGGGCAGAGGCATATAAAAGAAATTAAGCAGGCAAAAAAACTTGCCTTGAAATTAAAAGTTGATTTTAAGCTTGTTAAGTTAAATTTACCGTGGCTAAAAACAAGTTCGCTGGTAGATAAGTCAAAAAAACTTCCCGATATTAAACTTGCAAAAATTACAAACGCCGAAATTCCGTCTACATATGTTCCTGCTAGAAATTTAATGATGCTTTCGGTTGCTTCAAGCTGGGCTGATGCAATGCGTGCCGATGTCGTAATTATGGGCGCAAATGTGCTTGATTATTCAGGGTATCCCGATTGCAGACCTAGCTTTATAAACGCTTTCCAAAAAACCGTAAACGAGGGCACAAAATCCAAAAAACTTAAAATTTTAACCCCTTTGCTTAAATTAACCAAAAGTCAAATTATAAAACTTGCCGTGAAATTAAACGTGCCTTTGGATTTAACATGGTCATGCTACAAAGGCGGCAGGTTTCCCTGCGGAAAATGCGATTCCTGCAAACTTAGAAAAAAAGCGTTTGATGAACTTGAAATAAAAGATCCTATAGTTTCCTCTTGCTCCCCCTTGTCAAAGGGGGGATTTGAGGAGAAAATAAAAAATAGGCGAATATGACAAAACAGATAACAGCTCCCATTTACGAAATTTTCAGCTCTTTTCAGGGTGAAGGTATTTATGCGGGACAAAGACATATTTTTATAAGGTTTTGCGGATGTAATTTAAGTTGCAGTTATTGCGATGAACCTGCATCAAAGGCCAAAGTAAAGTCCATTGCCGTGCGGGATATTATAGTTAAAGTTAAAGCCATTTTAAAAAAAGAAAATATAAAGGTTGTTTCTTTAACGGGGGGCGAACCTTTATGCCACAGCGATTTTTTAAAAAATCTCATTTGTCATTTAAAAAAGTTGCATCTTAAAATTTATCTTGAAACCAATGCCTGCAAACCCGATGAATTTAAAAAAATTGCAGGCGTAACGGATATCGTGTCTGCTGATATTAAACTTCCTTCCGACGCAGGGCAGGCATGTTGGAGTGATATTGGTAAATTTTTAAAACTGTGTAAAAATAAAGTATTTGTCAAAATTGTATTAACCGATAAATCCAAGTTTTCGGAATGTGTGCGGGCAGTTAAGCTTATACGTTCGGTTTCGTCTAAAATCCCTTTAGTTTTGCAACCTGTAACTGTAAAAAGAGGCGTCGGGAAACCTTCGGATAAATTTATTGCTAAAGTTTTAAAATTTTCACAAGATATAATAATGGATGTACGTGTTTTACCGCAGATGCATCACATATGGAAAGTTAAGTAGGGGGATTTATATGACAGTTAAAACTATTTATGTGGATTGCCCGCATTGCGGGGCAAGGATTGAAGCTGAGAGTAAATCCGGTAAAGTGATGCAAAGTTGGGAAAAGCCCCAAATAAAAAAGGGCGAAGACGCTTTTAAGCAGGCATTTAAAAAACAAAAAGAAGATAAATCTAAACTAGACGAGTATTTTAAAGGCGCATCGGGCGAAATGGAAAAGCGCAAAAAGGATTTACTTGATAAATTTGATAAAGCAAAAAAAGAAATTCACGATAAAAAAGACTATGGTAGACCCGATATGCCTACCGATTTGGATTAACCAGTTATTGCTAATTAATAAAAAGGAAATACAGTTTATTAAATAATCTTGCGTACGAAATCCCCCCTCCCCCCCTTTCTCAAGGGGGAGTTCTCCTTTTTTATTTTTGAGGAAAAGTTGTAAGAAAACGAATATAAACTTTATC
>DATKZD010000251.1:0-3167 GCA_035528195.1 Elusimicrobiales bacterium | reverse complement strand
TTGGTCTATAAGTTGGTAACATATTGATATTATTATAATAAATTAAAGCGTTTATGGGAAATGATTAGCAATACGCAAGCGTTCGCTAAATGGTAGAATAGTGTTTGTAAAACTATGACATTTAACGATTTTACAATAACCTTGATTAGAAAGCCCATACGTGAAAGCGATATAATTGCCTCAGTTTACACAAAAACACGCGGACGGTTTAACATTCGGTTTCCGGGGGTAAAAAAACACAAGGGAAAACTAAAAATTTTTGCCGAACCATTTGTTTGGGCGGAGTTACGCGTATACCTTAGAACAGGCGCATCGGTAGGATGTATAACCGGCGGTAAAGTGTGCAGTGTTTTTAAAAACATCAGAAAAGATTTAACTAAAACTCAACTTGCTCTGCATTTTTGCGAACTTATGTTTAAACTAACGCCCATTCATCAGCCGAATGAAGATAAATACTTCCTTTTACTGTCCGCCTTAAAAAGTTTGAACGATTATGCCCCTTCTGATGCTATACGCGAAAGCTTTACTTTGCGGCTTATGCAAACTGCGGGTTTCGGCGTAAAAAACCCTCCATTGGGCATAGACTTACAATTTTGGAATAAACTCCACGAAGGAGATTTCCATAACCTAAACATTACTGGCGAAAAAGAAGCGGAATATCTAAGCAAAACAAAATACATAATCACACGTTTTTTAAACCAACATTTTGACATTCCTTTAAAAACGCTTTCCTTTATAGGAAAGCTTAACTCTGCCAAAGAGCAGGTTTTGGTTAATAAATAGGAAACATATTTTCCGTTGGGGGGAATAATGGCTAAAATAAATCTGGATATTATCGGTATGCATTGCGCCGCCTGCGCAGTTAATATAGAAAAAAAACTTAACAAATCAAGTGGAGTTACTTCTGCAGTGGTAAACTTTGCAAGCAACGAAGCGTTGGTTGAGTACGATAATAAATTAACCAACGTGCAAAAATTAATAAACGTTGTCAAAAACACGGGTTACGGAGCAAAGCTGACTTCCAAAGACGATTACGGATACGATTTTCACGCCCAAAAAGAAGCAAAAGAATTAAACGCTTTAAAATTACGATTTATAATTTCCGCCGTTTTAAGTTTCCCCCTTTTACTTGCAATGGCGCTAATGTGGGTGGGCGTTAATATCACATTATTTCATAATCCTTATTTTCAATTGATGCTTGCCACACCTATTCAGTTTTTTGCAGGCGCCAGATTTTATCGCAACGCATTTTACGACATAAAAGCAAAAAGTCCAGGTATGGACGTTTTAGTTGCTATGGGAACCAGCGCTGCCTATTTTTTTAGTATTTACAGCGGATTTTTTGCGCAAAAATCGCTCGGACTTTACTTTGAAACATCTGCAATTTTGATAACTTTGGTGCTGTTGGGAAGATATTTGGAAAACAGAGGGAAATCTAAAACATCAGGCGCTTTAAAAAAACTTATGGGACTTTCCGCCAAATCGGCGCGAATTTTGGAAAACGGCAAAGAAATTGAAATTCCCGTACAGGATTTAAAAATCGGCAATCTGGTAGTTGTACGCCCCGGCGAAAAAATACCCACTGACGGCATTATAACCGAAGGAACATCTTCCATTGACGAAAGTATGGTTACAGGCGAAAGCGTTCCTGCAGATAAAAAAATCGGAGACAATGTTACAGGCGCTACTTTAAATAAATTCGGAAGTTTCACTTTTAAAGTTACTAAAATCGGCTCCGAAACTTTTTTGGCGCAGATTATTCAAACCGTCAAACAGGCGCAAAACCAAAAAGCTCCCGTACAAAGATTTGCAGACAAGGTAGCCGCTATTTTTGTTCCCATCGTTTTGATAGTGGCTTTTGCAACTTTCCTTATATGGCTGGCTTTAAATGTCGGAACTGAAACTGCGCTGATAAATGCGGTATCGGTACTGGTTATCGCCTGTCCGTGCGCTTTGGGTTTAGCAACTCCTACCGCCATTATGGTTGCGATGGGAGTGGGTGCGGAAAATGCAATTTTGATTAAAAACCCCAAAGTGCTTGAACTTGCCTGTAAAATAAAAAACGTCGTTTTTGATAAAACGGGAACTTTAACGACAGGAAAATTAAGTCTTACGGATTTTATTTTTGTCGGGAATATGCCTAAAGAAGAAGTCTATCAATATGTTGCAGTCTCGGAGAAAAAATCGGAACATCCTTTGGGTAAAGTGATTTACGAAAATTTAAAAACAAAAACTCCCGCAGACGATAATCCCGAAGATTTTAAGGCGGTATCGGGCAAGGGTATTATCGCAAAATACAAAGGTAAACAGGTTTTGATAGGCAATGAAAACTTATTGGAAGATTATAAAATAGATTTTTCCAACCACAGGCAATCTATCGCGAAAATGCAAGGCGAAGGCAAAACGGTGTTTATGGCGGCAGTTGAAAATAATTTAGAAACTATAATTGCCCTATCGGACACATTAAAAAAAGATGCAGTAAAAACGGTAAGCAAGCTAATTGGTGAGGGGTTAAACGTTTATATGGTTACGGGAGATAATTATAGAACTGCCGTTGCAATGGCAAAAAAAGCGGGAATTAAAAACATAAAATCGCAAGTTCTGCCGCAAGATAAAGCCAAAATAGTAAATGAAATATCAAAATCGGGAGTAACGGCAATGGCAGGCGACGGGATTAATGACGCTCCTGCTTTAGCGTCGGCAGACATAGGCATCGCACTTGGCACAGGAACCGACATCGCCGCCGAAACGGCAGATATTATACTCACAAGAAGCGACCTTATTTCGGTTTTGACTGCTGTTGAACTTTCATGCCAAACTATGCGGAAAATAAAACAAAATCTCTTCTGGGCGCTGTTTTATAATGTGGTAGGAATACCTCTTGCCGCTATGGGATTTCTAAACCCCATAATTGCGGGCGCCGCTATGGCTTTTAGCTCGGTTAGCGTGGTTACCAATTCTTTGCGCTTAAAAAAATTCAAGGTAAAGTAAAAAGCGTCCTTATAATTTGTTAAAATAATACCGTATGAAACAACGCATAAATTTCCAGGATTTAATTTTAAATTTGGAAAATTACTGGAAAAATCAAAACTGTACTTTAATGCAGCCATACGACGTAGAAAAAGGAGACGGAACTTTCAACCCCGCTACTTTTTTTGGTGTTTTAA
>DATKZD010000250.1:0-7920 GCA_035528195.1 Elusimicrobiales bacterium | reverse complement strand
TTAATAGTAAAAATCTGCATATTATTTGCTACTACCGAAGGTATACTTTCGGTACCACCAAATCGATTAAAAGTAAATGAATTTCTATTTGCGGTATTATTTGAAAAATTTTGAGCTGAAAAAGTGGTATTTCCCCCAGTGTTTTTTAAAAAAAATGCTGTTGAAATTTCTGCATTAAAACTATCAGACTGCCCAATAATTAACTTTTTATTTAAATTATCCCATACTAAATTACTATCGGCGCCGAATGCTCCACTAGCGTTAAATTGTATCTGTCCGTTAGAACCCGCAGGTATGCCACCGCTATTGTCTTTAGTTCTGAAGTATTTTTGAAACCAGTCAAATTTTAAAGTCATAATTACGAAAAACTGTACCCTGCATAATCAGCAGAGTTAAGCGTTTTTTCCCATATTTGATTAAATTTCCTACTTCCATTTGCAAATCTTACTTTTTCAGTTCCTGCCCCGTCTATAAATCTTTTATAGATAAACCACTTTGCTTCGTTGTCTAAAGTGCCGGGTATTGCTTCTCCGATATATTCTGTATTTTCGTCTATTTCTTTATGGTTAACTATGTTTTTAAGCGCAACTGCTCTTTCGCTTACGCCGTCATTTGATTTAAAGGGTATTGTTATTGGGTTTATTGGTGGTGGTGGCATTATGATAAACTCCTTGCGCGCATCCAGTCGCCGATATAAGCGGATAGGACCGCTCTCGTTTCGGGGGTTAATGTTTCGCTTAAAAAGAGAAGTCCGCTTATAGAGCCGATTACTACTACTGGGCGTATCAACGCTCTTACGGAATTAACCCACGCATATGTTTCGCCTCTTACGTCTCGGTTAAAAAAATCTGTATCTGCCTGCCGAAGTTTTGCCAAAGACTCTACGTATGCGGGGAGAGTTTCGGGATTGCTACCCATAGCCAAAGCGCCTGCTATTTCTTCGGGTTTTTTCTTTTTACCAAAAATAGAGCCGATTGCGTTTGCTATCGGTTTGCCAAGAAAACCTAATGCTAACCCTGCAAGTTCTATCATTTTGCTATCTCTCCCTTATTTTTTTCAAATTTTACCATAACCAATAAATTTATTATCAGCATCAAACCTCTCTATTAGATTAAGGTGTTCAACTAAAGCATCGTAACGTTTTGATGTTTCAGAAAGCAATTTACATATTCTTTCAATAGCTTCCATTCTTTCAGTAATTTTAATTATTTGCTTTGAGTTTTCAAGTATCATATCACTGTCTATCATTTCTTTTTTCTCCTTGCTTTGCTTGCCATAACTGCCCGATGTTGCGCTTTTGCTTTTGCTTTTGACATAGGTTTTTTAGATAAAGCACCTTTTGTACTACTGAAAACCTTAAAACCGCCTTTTACTTTTCTTATCATTTTACGCTCCTTAATTCAAAATGTGGGTAGTCTTTCATTTTCCAGTCTCCGCCCCAAACTATACGATGTGATATTTTACCGGTATTTAAAAGAAAACTTGCCGTAGCTTTTACGACATTTGCTAAATAAAAAAAACGAGGTATGTTTTTCCAGTCTATGGGATAAGGCGCTAAATCAAATGCTTTGGAAGGATAGAAATTATGTGTACTTAATTTTTCTTTTCCGTCTTTATTGGTTATAATTTTTTTCTTATCCTCTATTATCCATATTCCGTTTACTAATTTTCTACCTTGTTTAAAAAGTTCAAATTGTATTTTTTTACTTCTATGTCCCCATAGAACAGAAAAGTCCGTATCATGTATACTATATTCGCAAATAAGTTCTATATCCTCATGGCATGAGGATAAATTCTTTTTGCTTCTTTTGTTAAAAACAGGCATAAACCCCTTATAATTTTTCTAGAATTTTCTTAATATCGTTTACCATAACGTCTTGTACTTTTTCGAAGGCGTCTTGCTTAGTATTTATTTCAACGATATTTTTCTCTATGGTAATTACTTTCTCGTTAATTTGCGGAATTTTAGCGCTATTGTCGGAGGTGCGGTTTGCCCAAGACATAAAGCCCCAAGCAAAACCTAATAAAACCAAAAGAGATATGGTAAAAGTTAATACTTTTCCCCAACTTATACAAAGTGTTATTAGTCCATTTTGTTTTTGTTTTTCTTGTTCCATTGTTTTGATAACTCCTTGAAGATTAAATAACTATATATCAAAATTGTTAAAAATAGTGGTGTTGTGCAAAAAATTATATCGGGTAAAATGTCTATGCTATTGTACATTAAAATTTCGTCAGTTATATGTATTAACCAACTAAAGCCCCAAAAACAACACTGCAAAAATCCAAGTCTTTGTATTTTATAATGCCTACGTTTTAAAAAAAGAAATACTGCTATTGAGTACAAAAATACGCTACTCAACAATCCTGTAGTTTTGGTAAACCAAGCAGTATCTCCGCTATATAAAAGATAGGCGAAACTTGCTACTACGGATAGACATATTAAAATAGATATCATCTGTAAGCAGGTCTCCTTTTAGGCGGTTTTCTGCGTCCCTTGTAACTTTCTTTTTTCTTACCTGCTGTTTTATTTTTTGCCATTTTTGGTTCTCCTTTAGTCCACAATATAAGTTATTGCTATCTTGTATGGCTGTCCTCTAAAACTTATGCCTACATTTTCAAAAATTATATTTATGTCGGTATACATTACAGAATATCCGTTACTTGTTGTAGGTGTCAATTTGTATTCTTCTACGCACCAACAGTCAAGAGTATTATGTTTTATGTCGGCATTAATACTAAGTATATGGTCTGCGTCTATGATGCCGTGAGGCACAAGTGTTTGTGTGCCTGCGTCCATTGTACCTGTTAAATACAATGTACTTATTTTATACTGTTCGCCATTGATAAGCTGTACAAGTCCTTTTACGATGATAAAACCATCTTTTGTTATCTGTACAGTTCTGTTAAAGAGCGCTCCGACTATCTCAATTATTGCCTGTTTTAATATAGACATTTTTATTATTGATGCTTATACGGTATAAAGAAATATCCTATTTTAGTATTTTCTGAAGCTCTATCATTACAAGCTTTTAATAGTCCATCGCAATTAATTAGACATAAAGTTCCCGGAGTATGTCTTAACTGTATTCCGCCATTTTCTATTACGAAAATTGGAAACTCTAATGGTTCTGTTCCATTAGGATTTGATTTTACGACAAATAAAGCATAGTTAAGTGAATCTCCCTCTATGATAAATCCGTAGCCTGTTTCATAAACTCCTATGGTGATATCTCTTCCCGGTTCTACTACCTTTTTGGTAAGTTTTATATTGGTAAATGATGTAAAAGGTAACATTATTTAGGAAACCTCGCTTTGACTGCGGCACAATGCGTTTGAAATGCTTCCAGTCCTTGTTCGTTTAAAATTTCCATTTGTTCTTGCCAAGTTCCGTAACCGCCTTTAGCGATAGATTGTTGGCGTTTTTGGGCGTAGTTCGGAGCGTAGTCTCCTGTTCCGTTTTCAAAATCGGATAATTCTTGCGCTAAATCGGCAGGTAACGGAGACGGTAATTTTTCCCAGTTTGCTATTTCGTTTTCGGGGGATTTTATTTTTTCTACAATTAAATCGTTTTCTATTTTTATAAAAAAATTATTTGTCATTATTCTACTTCTCCCAAAAAGTTTTTATATAGGAAAACGCCAATTTTAGCGGTTTGCCCTGCGCCAAAAGCCCTTATGCCAATTTGAGAATTAATATCTACTGGAACTCTCAAATTAAGACCTCTGTTTTCGGATGCGATACTGCTTTCATTGTGTATTCCATTTACTGGGTCGCAAGCTACATCGGGTTGAGCTATGGCGGTAAATAACGTTGCGTCTCCGATTGTATTTAATATATATCCGAAAAGCTGAACGATAGTTTTGCAGTCGGGTGGAGTTGATAATGTTGCGATTGTTCTTGCTGTATTGGAGACTGCGGCGTTAAAATCTATGACGAAATTTTTCCAAATTATTAACTTTCCTATTTGTAAAAATGGTTTTATATTAGCGCTTACGTCTCGTTCGCTAGAGCCAACATAACGCCAATAAATAAATCCTGCGGGGATATGTGTAGCATCTTTGTTATCGTCAATAAATGCGTCTTTGGTTCCGTCTGCTTTCATTATGATAAATTTATGACGCCACGTATTAGCGCCCCATGATACGCCGTCCGCAAGTCCGCCTTGATTAGTTCCTTCGGCAAAAGTTGTGTCTCCGTATTTTGTTAATAGTGTAGGAAAGTCTATAATCTTTGTTCGGTCGTGGTTCCACATTCTACCTATTTTAAAATCAATATCGTTGTTTGGGTCGCCTACGTTGTTTTGAGTTTCTACACGTTTTAAACCTAGATTAGCTTCGGCAAATTGTTTTACGCCTAAAGGAGTTGTTATGCGTTCGTTGTCCGCTCCTGCCTCTGCCTCTGCCTGTGTGGCTAATTCTGCAATACCTGTTCTTGTGGTAGTAGTGCTCCGACTGGAAAGGGCTAAGGGGGTTATAGCCCTTTCCGCGTCGGTTCCTGCTTGGGTCTCTGCGTTTGTGGCAAGTTCAATTTGTCCTTTTACTAGCGTTGTGGCCAAAGTTTTGGGGTGGGCGTGATTAGCCCTAGATACCGTTGTAGCGTCGCCTGCATCTCCGATGGCTGTATCTACGGCAGGAATAGCGTTACTGAAATTTTTGTTATAGGCAGAATTAATATCTATGCTTACAAGTTTCTTTTCGGCGTCTGTGTGTACTATTTTAGAGGCGTCAATAGATTTAAAAGTTCCCTCATTAGTGATTAAATTACCTGAGCCAGTATCTACATGCCTGCCGTCAATAAGTGGTTTTAAACTTGTTCCGTCATCACTCCAGTCATCGGATACGGCATTACTTATTTTTATGTTTCCTTCTATTGGCGCAAGTGAAATTCTAATAATTAAATCGGTTGGATTTTGTCCGTCAACGTCTTCCCTGTGAACAAACATCAAATCGGCCTTTCTTACTTTTCCGCGCAAATCGTTAAAATATCCGTCAGTAAATATATCGGTTAAGCTATCGTTAGTTTTATAAGCGAATACTTGCATTGCGCTACCTGCACGACAATGCCCGCCTATGGTGTTCCAAGTGTTAAAATTAAACATTATCCTAATACCTCACGTTGTTGAGGTTGAGCGGTAAGGCCTCGTTCGCTACCAGTTCGTAGCGATCGTCTTCCTCCAAACAAAGATGGCCCAAGTAACTGTTTCCGCATTAAATCAATTCTTTTTTTACGTTCTGAAAGTTGTTGTTTTTGCTTTTTTTCTTGTAGAGATTTTTGTTTTCCTGTAAATTCTTTTTGTTCCTCACGTTGTTTTATCCCGGTGTAAATACCTGCCCCCGTACTAATTAAACTTGCGGCGCCCATAGCAATTAACGGAACTGGCATATTATATCTCCCTTTTATAGAAAATGTTTGTAGGTTTAAAATTTTCTTTATTATAAAAATTTATGAGCGTTTTGTTGTCAGGGTGTGTATTGAAAATTAAGGCATCACAATATTGCGCTTTGGCTATTTTTATTGCTTGTTTATATAACAATATTCCTGTATTTTGACGATGTTCTTCTTTTACGTACCAGTGGCATTCGGTAAATATTTTCTCTTTAGTACAAGCGTTATGAGCAAAAACGCCTAAAAAGACGCCTACTACGTCTTGGTCTTTTTTGGCAAAGATAATAGTTGCTTTTTCTTCTTTGGCTAAAGTACGCCATTCTTTACAGAGTGCATTAAAATCGTGATTTGGAACTGCTTCATTGAGTAGGGATTTTGCTTGCTCGAAATATAAAAGCAAGTTACTATCAGACATTTGTTTTATAGTAGGGTTATATAGCCCTGCCAGTACAACAATCTCCATAGAAACAGTATTATTAATTTGAAAACAAATGTCAAATGATATTTCCGACTTTAGCTATATATGTTTGCGTTTGAATTGGTCTATTTATATTTTCGCTATGAGTTTCTGCCATAAGTCTAAAAGCGTCTGATGCGTGGCTAGACCAGTCGTGTTCGGGATGTCTTTTAAAAGTTTTTCGGTTTTCGTCATATTCTCTATGATAATGTTTCAATGCCAAAACTCCGTCTTTTGTTTTTTTCTCATCAAAAAAACATCTTGATAATAGAGCTCTAACTTTTATAATTCCGTTGTATGGTTCTAGGTTTCTAGGATGATGTTTGACGTTGTTTAAACCTGCTTCCATTAGCATATCACTACGTGTTTTTCCACTGCCTAACTCGCGGGTATTTCCATCGTGAGGTAGATTATGGCTACCGTATTTGTATTGTTTAGAATTTATTAATAAATCAGCGTAAAAAGATAAGCGCTGATTGTGATTTTCGTAATAGTCTATAATCCTTATTTCCTTTCCGATAAACTGTATAAACCAAATAGACATCATATCGTCTATGCCTAAATCCCAATATGTATGTACAAGCGCCTGTTCGTCGTATGGGACACTGCATATTTTAGACTGTTTTTCTGCTTGGTTTATTAAATCGCCATAATAGGCGCCTTGTATTGTACCGGCGAAACTACAGTAATACTCTTGCTGTATTATTTCTTCAGGAGTACCCGACATTCTAATTTCTTGTATTTGCTTTTCCGTAATAGCTTTTGTGTCTTTGATAGTCAATAGTGAGGCATATGTTTTTGGGTCTTTTACAAAATTATCATATGTTTCTTTAGCATGGTTGGTCCCGCGGGGTGTAGAGTTAAAAATAGCCCAGCCCTTATTTTCCAGTAAAATTGGTTCTAGATAATGCCAAAGTGAAGGGCGTTGTAATGCCCACTCTGATATTATCATACCTTTGGGTGCGGCGCCCACTAGAGAGTTAGGACGATCACCGCCCAAAAATCTTATAATACTGCCGTTTTTTAGGTGTATCGCCATTTCCTGATTTTTAATAGTTTTGATTATTTCTCTTGGAATGAAGTCAATATAACTCTTTCCGTCCGCTGTACGTGCTTCCCATAGTGCTTTACGGATTTGGCTATAGTAAGGCATAATATGCCAATAGTTACCTACTGACTCAATGGCTGATGCTATATTGAAATTGTGGCAAAATATATCCTTACCGGCGCGTCTATGCCAAATTAATATCGCTCGATTACCTCCGCTTCGCATATATTGCCATACGGGTTTTTGATATTCTCTTAACTCAAAATTGTGCGGAAGGGTTATTAGTTTTTTATTTTTCATTACCTTTTAGAATTTTAAAAATTAACTCCGTTTCGGTTTCCTCTGCTAATCCGATTAGTTTTATTATCGCCTCAATTGCCTTAACTGCGGTGGCTAATTGTCCTTTATCGTTGGCTTTCTTATGTAAATTGTACAAGTCATTGAAAGCATCAATTTTTTGGTAATTAATTTTATCAAAAGTTTTTTTGATAGATTTTTTTAACTCTTTTTCATTTTCGCTTTGAAGTTGTAAGATTTTTTCTTTCACTTCGGCACGTGCTTTATGCCGGTGGAATCTTAAATTTCTAGCTTGTTTTGTTCGTGATGGAATATCTTTGAAAACTTTTTCAAAAATTTTTCTCTCATCTGCTCCCGCGGACACTTGCTGACAGTATAGTACATCACGAGGAGTTAATCTTTGTTTATGTCTATTTTCAATTTTTGCCATTTTTTAAAATCTCCTGCATCCAGTTCAATTTCTTTCATAATAACCCAGCCAAAGATATTAGTTCCGTCAATTACGTCCCGAATAATAAAGCCCACTGACATTGATATTATTATTACTGAGATTAAAAAAAAATGTTTCATAATTCACTCTCCGTATTTGTCTATGCAGGCGGGCGGGCGTTTTTTCAACATATTTTTAAATTCCTCATACTTCTTCCAACTATCTATTAAAATATACGTATGTCCCTGATGCTCTACAATACTTTGAAATTCCTTTTGTTTGGCACTTTGATACCCTTTT
>DATKZD010000249.1:0-3871 GCA_035528195.1 Elusimicrobiales bacterium | reverse complement strand
TCCTACAGGGTTGTAGAATATCTGGTAAATTACGGCAGGGGACTTAATTTAACTTACGGAGTAAAGGACGCCATTTTATGTCACAACGGCGAAAATTTTACAGATAATGACTTAAAACCTTCTTTGAAACCCAACAATCTGAAAAAAATAAAGACTAGAGATTTTATGCCCACTTCCTATGAAGGATGTATAGTAAGACTTTCCGATAAAATTGCATATTTAGGCAGGGATATTGAAGACGCCATAAAAGCAAATTTTATCACGCGTAAAGATATTCCCCAAACCATAAAACCGCACATAGGGCATTGCGATTCGGAAATAAACAGCCATATTATCCAAATGTTAACCCTTAATGTAATAGATTTTTCCAAAGACAAGGATTCTATAGGTTTTTCTCAGCAAATTCATAAACTTGCAGTAGAAATAGGCAAGTTTAATTACCGCAACATTTACAATCACACCATTTTAGTTGACTATGGCAAACACATAGACAACATCATTTCCACTTTGTTTGAGTACTTTATGGTATTGTTTAAAAAATCGGGTTACGATTATAAGGCATACAAATCGTCAAGTTCCACAATTGATGTAGGTTTTGGTAAATATATGGAAAGTATGCGAAAAATTTACGAAGATAAAAACGAAAACCCGCTTGTTATTATTACCGACTATATTTCGGGTATGACCGATAGCTTTGCTTTTGCCTGTATGGAGAATGTTTCGCTTCCAAGCCCGATAAAATTTAGGATATAGGGGGGGAATGAACAAGAAATTTGCGTTCACAGCAGTGTTTATGTCTATAGCTGCCTCCGTAAAGATAAAACAGTAAGTTCCCGCGCCTTCATTTACATAAAACTTCCATTTTTGTAAAATATAGTTACGATTACTCTTTAAGATTTTTGGTATTTACTAATTTCCAACCGTCAGACAATCGGACGGTTTTTATATTTCAATTGACAAAAAGGGCAGATACTATGTATTCCATTACAAATATATCCCCAATTGACGGAAGGTATCGCAGTAAAACCAAAGAGTTGTCCGCCTGCTTTAGTGAAGCCGCCCTCATATCCTACCGCATAAAAGTGGAAACCCAATACCTATCATTACTTTCGCAAACAAGCGGGATTGGTTTAAGGAAATTTACTACTGCAGAAAAAAAAATTCTGGGTAACCTTTCGCAAATAACTTCCAAACAGGCAAACATCGTAAAACAAATAGAAACCAAAGGATTTGCGGGTGTCCCTGCCACAAATCACGACGTTAAAGCAGTTGAATACTACATTAAACATAAACTTTCCAAAACTTCGCTTAAAAAATTTTCAAATTGGATACATTTCGGACTTACCTCGGAAGATGTTAATAGTTTTGCCTACGGTTTGATGGTTTCAGATGGGCTTTCAGGTATTATGATGCCTGCGCTTAAAGAGGTGTTGTTGACCTTGAAAAAACTTGCAAATAAATACGCCGCCGCTCCTCTTCTTGCCAGAACTCACGGTCAGCCTGCGGTGCCTACTACTTTCGGCAAAGAATTTGCGGTATTTTATTCAAGGTTGAAACGTCAGTACGACCAACTTACCAAAGCTACAGTTTTAGTTAAGCTAAACGGGGCTGTTGGAAATTATAACGCCCAGCATTGCGCCTTCGGTAAAATAGATTGGATTAAATTTACTAAAAATTTCGCAAACAGCTTTAATAAAAACCGCAAAATAAAACTGGAACATAATCTTATAACCGCTCAAATTGAACCCCACGATAATTTAGTAGAAATTTTTGATATTCTACGCAGAATAAATGTGATACTTATTGATTTTAATTGCGACATTTGGCGTTACATAAGTAGTGAAATGATAATGCAAAAGCCTGTTGCAGGAGAAGTCGGCTCGTCTACAATGCCTCAGAAAGTAAATCCGATTGATTTTGAAAATGCAGAGGGCAATCTGGGTATTGCTAACGCATTGTTTAACTTTTTTGCCAACAAACTTCCCATATCGCGGTTGCAGAGGGATTTATCCGATTCTACTGTTTTTAGAAATATAGGTTCGGCATTCGCTCACAGTTTAATTGCTTATAAATCTACACTTAAAGGCTTAAGTAAAATAAAAGTCAACGCCGCCAAAGCAAAACAAGAACTTGTAAATCACCCCGAAATTTTAGCCGAAAGTTTGCAGACTATACTTAGGCGTGAAAACTATCCTTTCCCTTATGAGGAACTAAAAAAACTTACAAGAGGCAGAAAAATACAATTAACCGATTTACATAAATTTATTGACGGTTTAAAGGTATCAGGTAAAATAAAAACCGAACTTAAAAAATTAACTCCGCTAAACTATTTAGGTTTAGCAAAAAGGATAACTAAATTATGCCGGTAGATGTAGTTGTAGGCGGTCAGGCGGGCGATGAGGGTAAAGGTAAAATTTCGGCTTATCTGGCGCATAAAAAAAATTATTTTTGTTCCGTACGCGTAGGCGGTCCCAATGCCGGGCACACAAACATAATAGACGGAAAAGTCTATATGCTTAGGACTATTCCCGGCGCTTTTGTAAATCCTAAAACAAAACTTGTACTGGGTGCGGGATGTTACATTAAAACCGACTGGTTATTAGACGAAATAAAATTAACAAAAACTCATGATAGGATTTTAATAGATCCCAACGTAGTCATCGTAGAAGAAAGCCACACTCAAAGGGAAAAAAGCAATTCCCATATGATGGATAAAATAGGAAGTGTGGGAACCGGACTGGGACAAGCTGTTTTAGATAGAATAAACCGCGAAAACATTAAATTTGCCAAAGATGAGCCCAAGTTAAAAGGCTACATTTGCGATACCGTAGAATTTTTAAACAAAGGACTTACCAAAGATTATCCTATGCTTGTAGAGGGAACTCAAGGAATGAAATTATCGCTTTTACACGGCGAGTATCCTTATGTTACTACGCGAGATACAACAGCTTCCACCTTTCTTGCCGAAGCCGGACTCGGTCCTAAATGCGTAAGGGATATATATGCGGTTTTTAAACCCTACACCACAAGAGTGGGACCTGGACCTTTAGAAAAAGAAATTACCGACGAGAGTCAACTTAACCTTTATCACACCAAGGGGCGTGAGGTAGGCAGTGTAAGTAAACGTAAAAGACGCATAGGCATTTTTGAATTTGCAAATGCAATTAAAACAATAAGAACTAATCAGGCAAATAAAATTGCGATAACCCACATTGATATGTTTGAAGGTAATGCGGGCATCAAAAGTTTAAATGAACTTACAGCTGAGGCAAAAAAGTTTTTGGATTCGCTTAAAGTGTTAAGCGAAAATTATCCTTACCCCAAAATTTCTCTAATATCAAGCGGCCCCGAATTGCTTGACGTATTGGAGGTTAACTGATGACGGATAAAATTTTGCCGTTACAGGTTTTACGCAAAGGCAAAGTAAGAGAGCTATACGATTTGGGGGATAAATTACTTTTGGTTTCATCTGATAGAATATCAGCTTTTGATTACGTACTGGCTCAACCCGTACCGGATAAAGGGAAAATTTTAACCCAAATAAGCAGATTTTGGTTTGATAAAACAAGGCATATCGTAGACAATCATCTTATCTCGGTAGATTTTAACGTAATACAAAAATATCTTCCGCCCGAAGTTAAATTAGATAGTTACTATGACGGCAGAATAATGTTGGTGCGTAAAGCGCAAAGAATAGATTTTGAGTGCGTAGTAAGAGGGTATTTAGCTGGAAGCGGATGGGAAGATTATCAAAAAACAGGTATGGTCTGCGGACATAAACTTGCGCCGAACTTACAACAGGCGCAAAAATTAGATACCCCTATTTTTACTCCCGCAACTAAAGCCGAAAGCGGGCATGATGAAAATATCA
>DATKZD010000248.1:0-8127 GCA_035528195.1 Elusimicrobiales bacterium | reverse complement strand
TCCTTCTTTTTTTTATTATGCCTGCCATGTGTCTTCTTATGATTATGTAGCTTTTTGATGTCATTTCCCCCTCCTTGTTTTCAATAGCGTCCTCCGATAGTCTCCGATAGTGTCAGGCACTTTTTTGTGAAAAGTGACTGTCACTATTGATTAAGTTTGAGGTTTTTGACGCCAAAAAAAATAGGCGGCAATCACCTCGAGTCACACCAAGTGCTCGAAGCAACGCCGCCCTGCACCCCGAAGGGTGCATATTGGGCGACCGTGCTTTCGGTTTGGTGTGAAATTCTGGAGTTCCCAGAACCATACTCTGTGCTTGATACTTAAAAAACCAGAGTACCGAAATCAGTCAAAAACATGTTCCCGCAATCCGTTGGCGGGAATCTACATAACTAAAATTATTTTACTCCTTTTGTTCTCAACTCCCCTCTTTCTCTTTATACAATCCCCCTTCAATTCCCCCTTATCAAGGGGGAAGTTATAAGGAGGCAAAGAGGGGATATCTTATTTTCCCCTTTTTTAAATTCCCCCCTTGATAAGGGGGGACTATGGGGGGATTAAATTTTTTAGCTAGACCTCCAAAAAAATACTACCTCATTATTTTACTTAATTATTTAGTAAATTATTTCGCTTTGTATTTTACCTTATCGTATTACCTTACTATTATAATCCAACTTCCCCAAAATCTCTACGGGTAATTTGTTGAAACATTTAAATAAAAAAATATGTCATGCCTGAAACTTGTCCCTGAATGTTTTTGTCAGGGATTTTTTGTCACCTGCCTGCCGTCAGGCAGGGGCACCCAGTATTAAGATGTAAACTTGCGCAACTAGACTAGACCCCTGACAAGGGATTTCAGGGGCGACACGGTGGGTTGGGTGTGGCAGGACTTACTTTGATAGATTGCCGCAGTCGCTCCGCTCCTTCGCAACGACACAGGTGGTGTGATTTTGCAAATTTTTTAAATCCCTAATCGGTTTTCTTTTTTTGATTTAATCCCCCCATAGTCCCCCCTTAGAAAAGGGGGGAATTTAAAAAAAGAGGGGAGAATAAATAAAAACTTAAAACCTTTTTTTACAGTTTCCAATTTTTGGCTTTGGCATAAGTCAATATAGCTTTATAAATTGCGTTGGAAATCTTCTTGCGGTACGAGGAACTGCTTAAAATTTTTCTATCGCGTTTATTTGTAACAAAACCTGTTTCTATAAGTATCGAAGGCATATAAGTGCCTCTTAAAACGTAAAAGTCGCCTTTTTTTACTCCCCTGTTTTTAAGCGATACATCTTTTGTTACCCGTTTAGTTATCAGTCCTCCAAGCGCAAGGGAATCGTTTATGTGTTCATTTTTTGCCATAGAATGAAGCAGTACATCAGCAGAAGTTACTAATTTATCTTTTTCCATTTCGGCCACCGAGTTTTCAAATTCTGCCACTTCCGCCGCCCACGGATCGGAAGCATTTTTTGACAGTACAAAAACCTCAAAACCGTTTTGTTTGGAAATTCTATGGGCATTGGCATGTATTGAAATGAAGATATCCGCCTTTGCATCATTTGCAATTTTTGAACGTTTGTGCAAAGGGATAAACATATCAGACGCTCTGGTTAAAATAACTTTTAGATTTTTGTGTTTTTTAAAATATTCCGCCAAAGCTTTAGCTACCAGTAAGTTGATGTTTTTTTCCACCACTTTGCGTCTTGCAATTCCCCCCGAATCTTTTCCGCCGTGCCCCGCATCAATAACTATTACTCTTTTGCCCGACTTGTTTACCCCCACTGCATCAGGAATGTTTAACTTGGAACTTATAATGGATGCGGAAACTTTTCCCGAAGGCTTTTTGTCATCCGAAACGACAGTCTCTCCCTGTGCGGACGAAAAATCTAAAATTATATCACCGTCTTTTCCAACCTGTTGGGATTCGGCTTCAAGACTACTTTCTTCCGATATATCCAAAACGGTTTCATCATCCGTATCCGCTAGCGACGTTTTGGAAACTTTACTTTTGCTGGGCGATTTCACTATTTTAGGAATTTGCGGTTTGCCCGATGCTTCAACTATTAAATTACCGTCTTCCAATTCCACGTCCCAGCTTTTTACTTTTCCCGAAAAAAGAACGTTTACCAACACATCGCTAGGCATTTGCCTAATCCATATGCTCTTTATCATCCCCTCTTTAAAATTGACCCTTTTTGCGGAACTGGCAACTGCGTCGGGAATAAGTATAGCTACGTTGCGCTTGCTTTTTTGATGGTATGAATATTTCTTTTTTCCCCTCATCTCCAAAGATACTCTTGTTAAATCGCCGTAAATAAAGTGTTCCGCTTCGCCGACATTGTAACGTTTACCTATCTCCAGTACGGAGTCTAAATCATCAAAATAAACATTTTTTCCCACTGCTGCAGCAAAATCTTCGCTTAGGAAAAATTTTAGCGGCAGAAAAACTTTATTTTTATGTTTGATTATTTTTTCTTCAAAATGTCTTTTTTTACCGTTGGAGGAATAGTTTATTGAACCTATTGTGAAAACAGCCCTGTATCTCTTAACGCTTAAAACCACTTTGCCCGAACGCGCCTGCCAGTAAAGCGAACCGCGAAAAATTCTAACGGCTCTTTTTGCATTTAAATATAAAACGTCTTTATATTTGACGGACTCTACGGCGCCTTTATTTTTACCTTCAATTGAAATCTTAACATACTCGGCAGATAAACTGCCTGCGAAAAATAAAGATGCAAGTGATGCGCATAAAAATATTTTTTTTGTCGTCATTCCAGTATTATTCTGTAATCCTCCCATGTAAGCTGGGGGTCTGATTGTATTTTAACACTTCTATGCACTACTCTTTCAATAATTGACTGCTTTTTTTTCATACCTTCACATAACATTGGATGGAGCACTATGCGTAAATTTCCTCCGGGCCTTGAACGGGTAAGACTGGTTATTTCCCTTTGAATTTTTATGCGCATACTTTCGGTAGATAAAACTCTTCCCGAACCATGACACTCGGGACAATTTTCGGTAAGAAAGCTTCCGGTACTTTCACGTTTTCTCTCCCGCGTCATTTCAATAAGCCCCAGTCTTGTTATCGGAAGTATGCGTATTTTAGCTCTGTCCTCCCTGACCGCTTTGGCTAAGGCGTCCATAACTTTATGGCGGTTAGATGCCCTTCTCATATCAATAAAATCTATCACTATTATTCCGCCTATATTTCTAAGCCGCAACTGATGGGCAATTTCGTAAGCCGCTTCTATGTTGGTTGAAGTTACGGTTTCCTCCTGAGATTTACTGCCTGTAAATTTACCGGTATTAACATCTATTGCGCAAAGAGATTCCGCCTCCTGAATTACTATAGTTCCTCCGCTGGGAAGCCCTATTTGAATCTTTCTTAACTCGTTAATTGCCGCATCTACGCCGAATGCGGAAAAGATAGGAGTTTTTCCCGTATAAAGTTTTACCTTATCTTTAAGTTCCGGTGAAATTTTACTTACAAAATCAATTACGTTTTTGTAATCCTCTTTATTATCTAGAAGATATACGCTTACCTCTTCCGATAAAATATCGCGCGCAATTTGCAGCACAAGATCCATATCTTCGTGCAGTACCCCGACGCCTTTTGTAGTTTCAAATTTCTTTTTTATAGACTCCCACTGGCGGTTTAAATACTTTACTTCTTTTTCAAGATCAGATTCGCTTGCATCTTCAGCTTCGGTTCTTACGATGCACCCCATTCCTTTTAAATATTTCTGCGCAAATGTTTCAACTATCTCGTTTAACTGTTTTCGTTTCTGCCCGTTATCTATATTTTTAGATACACCTACGTAACCCTGATAAGGCGTTAAAACAAGATATCTCCCGGGAAGCGTTACATCCATAGTAACTTTCATTCCTTTGGTACCTATGGCGCCTTTTGCAACCTGCACCATAATTTCCTGATTACGCTTTAATATTTTGTCTATGGGCTCTCTGTTTCCGCCTATCACGTCCGATATGTATAAATAGGCGTTCTTTTCATAACCGATATTTACAAAAGCACTTGATATTCCGGGAAGTACGTTTTCTACGTTTGCTTTGTAGATATTACCCACTATATTTACGTCATTTCTGCGCTCCCATAAAAGCTCGGAAAGTTTGCTTTGCTCCAGTATTGCTATACGTGTCTCTTCAAACGAAGTATTTGCAAGCACTTCAATTTTTCTTGGTTTTGACTTATTTTTTTTCATAAACTTTTAACCTCTCTTACAATGTAATTGTAAAACTTTATTTTTGCCTAAAATCTTTTAAGGCAAAACTATCTCTCCCTTTAAATTTTTCCAATATAACTGTCTCCTTAAAATTTTAAAACTATCTGAATTTGTACAAATCTCACTCGCTATCAGGCCTGGTTTCAAATGCTGCCCGGAACCGAACTTTACTATAAGAGTCATACGGTTTTGGGAAACAGCATCCATTGAAATTATCATATCCTTTGCATTTATCGTTTCACTTTCTCCCGATGGTTTGATTTTGTTAATTAAAATTTCGGATTTATTCAAAAAATTTTCAATCATTTGAGGTGAAACGTTACAGTCGGTTTCTATTTCATATTCAACTAGATTAACTAAAGCTTCAACGGACGGAAAATGGCACGGGATACGCTTTAATTCAAGTAATGTATAACCATCTTTACACAAATCCGAAATCTTTGCAGATAAAATTTCAGTCTTTACAAAATCCTTCAAATAAATATCTGCGTACTCACATATGCTTTCATGTCCAGACGGTAACGCCGGCCCAAACGAAACTTTTGGTATATTTGGTTTTTTAACGCCCATAGGAACAAAATTAAATCCGCTGTCAATTACCATTTGCCTTACAACACGAATATGTTCAAGATGCGTAAGATTATTGGCAGGTAAACGCCTTGCGAATTTTGCCCTGTATCTGTAGTAAATATCGTTAGTACTGACTTGCGCATTTTCAGTCATTACTTGTCCTTTGTAATCTAAAACAAAATTTTTTCATCATACTATTGCCATTCTTCGGGCATAGATAGACTGCACCAAACCTATTGCCCATAAACTTGCAACTAAATTAGAACCCCCGTATGATACCAACGGAAGAGGAAGACCCGCTATCGGAACTATGGCCAAACTCATACCGAGGTTGATAAACATATGTATTGCAAACATGGTAAATATGCCGCAACAAACAAAATATCCAAATTTATCCCTTGCGTATAAAGAGGCTTTTAATATGCGCCATAAAAATATTACATACAGCACTAAAACAGCCAGGCTGCCTAAAAAACCCATTTCTTCGCCTATGACCGCCATAATAAAATCGGTATGTTTTTCCGGTACGAAACCAAGCCTGGACTGCGTTCCTGAAAAAACACCTTTACCTACTATACCGCCCGAACCCATAGCAATTTGCGCCTGCAAAAGATTATAACTGGCACCCTTGGGATCCGAACCGGGTTTTACGAAAACTTCCAGCCGTTTATGCTGGTAACCTTTCATTTGGCTGTAAGCCCACATTCCTGAGGCAAAACCGGCTATTATAACCAGCGCGGCACCAAAAAAATATGCTTTCGGAATAAAAATTCTAAATTTATTAAAAAACCACCAAAGCAGATATGCGCAAATTAAAATTAATATGCAAAACACAACAGACTCCATACCAAATGACGAAAGCGAAGATATGTTTTGAAAAATTATGCTATTAGCCATCCAGTGGGGATGCAGTTTTAAAAAAGTCCACACAATTGGAAACAGCATAACTATAAATCCGTAACCGATAATTACAAAAAGATGCGCTATATTTGCCCCCGCACAATAAATCATAACTACGACGGTGGGGAAAATAACTATTAACGAAGAGAAATCGGGCTGCTTCATAATTAAAAGAAAAATGGGCATTACAATCAAAAGAACTCCCAGCATAACGGAAACTCTTTTGATACGGTTATAATTTTTTTCTAAAAATCCCGCTAAAACTAAAATTAAAGCTATTCGGCATATTTCAATGGGTTGGATTGAAAATAACGGCAGTCTAAACCACGATTTCGCACCTCTATCTGAAACGCCAAAAATTAAAACGGCAACTAAAATTATAATTATAATCCCGTAAAGTATTTTCCATTGGTCTTTGTAAATTTGGTAATTAAAACTCCAGCTTAGGAAAAAAATTACCGCTGCTATCGGAATTGCAATAAAATGCGTACGTACTGCGCGCGGACCAAAACTTGCATCAGACACGGCAGACATTATAGCTATAGTGCCTATGCATAAAAGCATAACCGTAACACCCATTAAAATAAAATCCAACTTGCTTTTTTTAAGTCCTCTAGATGAATTCAACATTTAAACACCTTAACTTAACCTCAATGCGGCCTTGATGACGTCTCTTGCTATGGGAGCTGCCAGATAACCGTGTTCCCCGTGCTGAAGAAAAACACACACCGCTATTTCTGATTCTTTTCCCGGTATTTTGGCAAAGGCAACGAACCAGCCATGCTCGGGTCCCCGCGGATTTTGGGCGGTACCCGTTTTACCGTAAACTTCAACGCCTTTTATACGCGCAAGGCGCCCCGTTCCTTCATTGACCACACTTAAAAGAGAATCTTGTAAAACATCCCAAGTTTGCGGTTTTAAGTTAACCATACTTAAAAGTTCAACTTTTTTCTTAAATAAAATTTTTCCTTCCTGACTTTCAATTTTTTCTATGAAATGGGGACGCCAAAATTTACCTTTATTGGCAACTGCGGCCATTACCTGAGCCATTTGAATGGGAGTAACGAGCGTTTCTCCCTGTCCTATTGAAAGGTTTAAGGTATCTCCGGCAAACCAGTAACTTAATTTTTTTGCGCGCTCGGTAGGACCAAAAACATTGCCTCTTTTTTCACCAGGCATGGGAATTCCGCTAAGCATCCCGAGTCTAAAGCCCCTGCTGAATTTTTCTATGGTAGCAGGGCCCACTTTAAGCCCAAGCTGATAAAAATATACGTCGCAGGAACGTGTTATAGCTTCCTTTAAATTTACATTTCCATGCCCCTGTTTTTCCCAGCATTTAAAAGTGCGCGACCTTATTGTGTAATGACCGGGGCAGTAAAAAATCTGATCGGGAGTTATAGCTCCCGTTTCCAAAGCACTTGCCGCCACTATTATCTTAAAAGTAGATGCCGGTTCGTAAAGGCCTTTTATAGCATAGTTGTATTCGGGTAAATCCCTAACTAATCTTTCAAAATCCTCGTTGTAGCTGACAAACATATTGGGATCAAAATTGGGACTGCTTGCTAAAGCTAAAATTTCACCGTTTTTCGGATTTATGGCAACGACAGCACCCACTTTACTTAGAGAATTTTCCAGCCCTTCCTCAGCGGCTTTTTGAGTTTTAAAATCAATAGTTAAATGTAGATTTGAACCCTGATTCCATTGTTGGTTTTGCAAAACTCTCTTTAACTTCCCCTTTGAATCCACTTCCAAATACAGGCCTCCATCGGTTCCCTTAATATCAGTCTCAAACATTTTTTCCAACCCGCTTTTTCCTATATTTGCGTCCAGGCGGTATCTGCCGTCGTAACGCAGGCGAGTCCAGTCTTCCCCGTCCATTTTACCCATGTATCCTATGAGGTGGCTGGCCAATTTTCCGTAGGGGTAATAACGCTTGGTTTCGCTTACCAAATCAATACTTGCGTAGACTGTTTTAAGTTCAGATAGGGAAAATACGGATTTTAAAGGTAAATCTTCCGCAAGCCTTATGGGGGCGCCCGCATCAAAAGCTTTTTGCAATTTCTCTTCTATAATTTCAGGGCTAACATTAAGTCTGGCCGAAAAATCTTTTGATAATTTTTTAAGATAATTTATATTTTTCTCTCCCGCAGGCAGGTAAACCAAACTAAATGAAGGTTGGTTTGCCACAATTATGGTATTGTCTTTGGTAATAATTTTACCCCGCGGAGCATTTTTATAAATAACCAAAGTTCTATTCATTTCAGCTACGCGACTAAAATGTTTATGCCTTAAAATCTGCAAATCAATTAACCTAAATCCCAGTAAAAAGGCGCCGATACAGGTAAGTACCCAAAGCTGCTTCAATCTGTCCAACGGAATTTTTAACTGTACCATAGGGTCATTTGTCCCTGCTGAAAATAGGCAT
>DATKZD010000247.1:0-4448 GCA_035528195.1 Elusimicrobiales bacterium | reverse complement strand
ATAGAAAACAGGAGACTTTCAAATACTTTTTTACCCGACGTCTCGTGCATCAACTACTTTTCAGAGACATTTTAACGCTTTCGCATTTTTGCCAAAAGCCTTAGCACCTCTAAATAAAGCCAAATGAGAGTGATCATAAGTACGAAAGCGCCGTACCACTCCATATATTTTGGGGCGCCTTTTTTTATGCCTTGTTCAATGATATCAAAATCAAGAATTAAGTTTAAAGCAGCAATCGTGCATATTGCCAGACTTATAAGTATACCAAGAGGCCCTGCTGAATACAAAAACCCCAAACCCTTTCCAAAAAATCCAAGTACCATATCCAGCACATACACCAAAAAAATTGCGCCTGTAGCCGAAACTACCCCTATTTTAAACTTTGCGGTAGCTTTTATTAACCCGCTGCGATATGCAAAAAGCATGCAAAATAACACCCCAAATGTGATGGTTACCGCTTGAATCGCTATGCCGGGATATTGGCGTTCAAATGTTGCAGATATTACCCCGAGTACAACTCCTTCGCATAATGCGTAAATCGGCGCCGTTATAGGAGATGCTGTTTTTTTAAAAATCGTAATCAAAGCAACGACGAGGGTTACGATGATTGCGGGAAGCATAAGAGGCATAAACTTAACGGGATTAGACCACACAAACATTGCCCCGACAGTTAAAAGTAAAAGTAGGATAAAACCCTTATTGATAGTTCCATTCAAAGTCATGGTGCTTTGATAACTTTGAGGAACGTCAAAAGCATTTGCAGCCAAAGCAGGATTTGAAGTTCTAAACATATGTGTCACCTATTCAGGTAAATTTTGTCTAATTATAAAAAAGGCACATGCGCCTAACCTTGTATGTACACATATTATAACATTTGGGAAATTTTAGAAACTAGACAATTATAAAAAATGCACAGCGCACACCCGTTCCCGACATACATTGCTATTTTTGTTTCACGTCATATGTTATTGCCTCTCCGCATGTCCACTTGGGAATGGATATAGTGTAAACTACTTAATACAATCTTCTAAAATGGATAATTTTATCTTAAAATTTGCTTTAATATCTCCGTATGACAGGTAAAATACCGTTAAACAGAATATTCAGCATATTGCTAACTTTGTGGCTTTTTATACGATTTACAAGCATTCTTTTTGCTAAATATTCCGTTACAATAGCCATAGCGACTACTTCCATCGTTTTTGCAGCGCTAATAACTGCAACAATTTTAAATCTAGTTAGGACTTTATCTGATTTAAACGTAAAAAAAAAGTCAATGTCAGGAAAATCTAACACTAAACGCCCTAGCATTCTAACAGACATTCCCATAAACGACTTTAAACACGACTTACTTGGTAGAAAAACGTTTGTAAAAGATATTTTCAAGCAAATAGAAAATTATAACTTGGAAGATTCTTTGGTAATTGGAATTTATGGTTCGTTGGGAGAAGGAAAAACCTCCACTCTAAATTTATTAAAAGACGCCGTGGAACTGTCCGGCAAAAAGGAAAATTATATTCTAATTGATTTCAAGCCATGGCACTATAAAGACGAAACTGCAATAACACAGGGCTTTTTTTATGAACTTAAAACATCAATGCGCAGAGGGATATTTGACGAAGCAGGCGATGCATTAAAGAAATATTCCCAAATACTTCAATTTGGGGCGCCAAAAGTTGCATTACACCGTAAATTAACCCACGTAGAAGAATCGCTTGGGCAATTAACGCAAAAAATAAACAATGCAATAACAAAGCAAGGTAAAAAGATAATCATATTCATAGATGAAATAGAAATGCTTGCTAAACCTGCAATGCTAAAACTTTTTGAACTCATTCAGTCAAGCGCCCGTTTTAAAAACACCATCTACATTTTGAGCTTTGATATAAAAATAGTGTCTAAAACACTTGCAGAGGAAGGCGGAATAAGTTTTATAGAAAAAACCGTGCAACTTTCTTTACAACTTCCCGCTGTTGAAAAAAATACCGTTAGAGAGTTTTTATATACCCAAATAGATAATATCTTAAAAGAAACTCAATTCCCCCCCGAAAAAAGACAATCGCTTATAAATAAGTTTACAAATATTTTTGAAACAAAGTTTGAAAAGATAATTAAAAATTTACGTGATGCTAAGTTTTTCCTAAATTCCTTCAAACTTTCTTTTTCTCCCGTTAGAACGGAGGTAAATGTTTATGATTTTCTCATTCTTACGTTAATAAGAGTATTTTTTCCGTCGGTATATGAAGATATTTGCAAAAATCCAAACCATTACATTATGATTAGCAAGTCGGATAAAAATTTTCCTTTGGCCACTGAAATGCCTGAAAATGCACCAAAACTTTCACAAAAAGTAAAAGCCCTCCATATTGAAGAGTTTCTAAATAGCGAGTTTAAAAACGACGACAGTAAAATGCTTGTTACTCAGTTACTTTTGGAATTGTTCCCCGTAAAGTGCGATAATAAAATCTCTCATCTGTGCGTAAATCCCAAGATGGACGGACACAAAAATCGGATATGTCATTTAAGTTGTTTCGCTAAGTATTTTATGTCTAAGACGTTGCCAAAAAAACCGGATAAAGTTTTAAAAAAATAACCCCGAACCGTTAAGTCCGAGGTTATTTAATTTTTAAATACTAAGTTTATTTGTAGTTTATAATAGGGTCGTCTCCTTTCCCTTCTGTGCTGCCGCCTCCGCCGCCGGGAGGAGGAGGGCCGCCGCCACGACATTCTTTCCCAGCGAGTACGTCACTGAGTCTACATTTGCCGGTGAGTCCGTACTGCTTATAGTTTCCAAGCTTGCACCCTACGCCCTTGTTGCCGCACACGCCTTTGTCGCCAAAGAAATGATTCATCAATTTGTTATAGGTCTCGGTTTTCCCTGAATCTTTCATATTTTGAGTGAGATGATACATTATGCAACAAAAATTATCGGCATTATCTCCTTTTGCATAATGGTCATAGTCGCCGTTAAGGGCAGCCTCAATGTCTAATTTATTGCGCCCCACTGCGTAGAAATCCCTAACTCCGCATCTAAACGCTAGACCTATCGCCCATTTATCCAAATTATCAGCCTTATCCCGCAGATCTTTTTTTAGTTCGTCGGTTATTCCTCTTTTTCTAGAATGTATCCTTTTTGCAATGGCTGCCTTGTGCATCATACGAACACAAAGGGCAACCTCGTTTTTATCTTCGCATTTATCTATGGGTCCGTATAAACGGCATCTTGCAGGATCGTTTTTGGAATAATCGTACTTGCCATTGCCAGGGATGTCATCATCATCGTCATCACCGCCACCGCTGCCATTGACACACTCCTCAACGCACTGGTTAAAGTCGTTGCTTCCTGCGCACTCCTCCTTGCACCTTTTGTTAACGTCGTTTATACACTTAGTGAGATCAAGCCCCGTCAATCCTACGCACTCCTCGGGGGTAACGGCATTAGCCATAAAACCCATGCAAAACATTGTCATAAAAAACAGTATTATTTTATTTTTCATTTTCTCCTCCCTAAATCTCTTTAGAAAAATACTTTTAAACCACCTTAAGAGTATCAATTTCTCTTGTAAAATACTAAAAACAACTCTTCTTCCTATCGACACCGACCAAAAACGCCGTTCGACCGAGCTATACAGCTAGTATACCCCCTAAAAGTGGATTTGTCAATAGATTTGTTTAGACTAACATTTGGATAATTTCTAGAAGTTTATCAGTTGCCCCGACAGGGTTTGGAATCGGAACATTTTTATAGGCATCTGCCATCTTTGCCAAGCTGGATTTATCTGCAAAAATTTGGCTTATAATGTCTGAAAAATCGGATTGAAAACTGCGTGTATCTCTTATAATCTTGACGGCGCCGTATTTTTCCAGGACTTTGGCATTAAAATACTGATGTCGGGCCGTTGCGTGAGGAAAAGGCACTAGAATTGCAGGGGTTTTAACCGTAATTAATTCCGCAATAATACTTGCTCCGCTACGGGATACAACAATATCAGCGGCTTTTAAGGCTAAATGCATTTGACTACAGTAGTCGGCTAATGTTACATTTTCGGGTATTTTACCATATAGTGTCTTAATGTATTCGTAGTCGCGTTTTCCTGTTATATGAAAAAAGTGGCAATTATCCTGTTTTTTCGCTATTTCAACAAATACTTCATTTATTTTTTTTGCGCCTTGGCTTCCGCCAAAAATGACTATTAAACTCTTATCTAAAGGCAAATCTAACAATGCCCTTGCTTGCCTCTTGCCCATAACGTCCCCAAACTCTTTTCTTATCGGCGTACCCGTTAGAATATATTTACTTAATTTGAGATTTTCAATGGGAAGTCCAAGTGCAACTTTATTTGCAAAATAGCTAGCAATTTTATTAGAAAGTCCCATTTTTGCGTTAGCTTCGTGCACAAGGACGGGAATTTTATGACACCACCCGCAAAACGAAACGGGAAAAGATG
>DATKZD010000246.1:0-14605 GCA_035528195.1 Elusimicrobiales bacterium | reverse complement strand
GCCAAAGTTACTCCGTGCGTCATATCCAGTAGACTTGAAACTTCATGCCCCATAGCGTGTACAGACCAGTTACCGTTTTTACCAAGTCCAAATTGCACTCCCGCCAGTGCCATACTGCTTGCCCACATAATAACCGAACGTAAATTATAATCCGTCAAATTACCAAGTAGTTTGGGCGCATATTCAATTACCGTTTTCATTATGCCTTCGTTCATTGCATCCTGCACATAGGTATATTCGGCGGGGACGAAATATTGTTCCATAAGGTGAGACAAAATATCCGAACATCCTGCTATCGTTTGATATTTAGAAACCGTAGTAGTATATTGGGGATCTAAAATAGAAAAAGTAGGATAGAGTTTTTCACCGCGGATAGCGTATTTTTTATGATTGCTTCCCACACTTATTACCCCAAGACAGTCCATTTCTGTTCCCGTTGCAGCCAAAGTTAAAACTGCACCTATCGGCAGGGCGGTTTTAACCTCTTCCTTGCCCTGTATTAAATCAAAAACATCGCCTTTATAATTTACCCCGGCTGATATGGCCTTACAGGCGTCCACGGTAGAACCGCCCCCGACAGCTAAAATAAAATCTATTTTGTTTTTACGGCAGATATCTATCCCCTCGTGTACGCTTTCTATGCGGGGGTTGGGTTTAATATCTGATAACTCAAAATAAGTAATACCCGCTTTTTTTAGTTCTTTGGTTACATCGTCATAAATGCCGTTTTTTTTGATGCTTCCGCCGCCATAAGCAAGCAATACTCTACTGCCTTTGGCATTTTTAATTGATGCAGATAGGTTTTTAATCTGTCCTTTGCCGAAAAAAACCTTAGTTGGAATGTAGTAAACAAAATTCTCCATAATACGCCTCCCCGTCGGAATAAAATTTATGTTTAGATTATAGTAATTTGGCGGTTGTATATTAAACTCCATTTTTTTGGCTGTGAAGCATTTTTGAAAAATAGTCTTTTTGAAAATCCAAAAGATACGCCGCATTTTGCGATACAATATTGCAAAATGCGGCGCACGTTAGGCACCGGATAGCTGTGCTTTTTTTAGTTTTTACGAACCGACGGATACTCCTACGGCTACGCCTGCCGAAACACAAACCGACGCTTTAGTTCCCGGTAAAAATTCAATGCGTGCTCCTTCGGGAATTTCTAAACCGTGAGATGCAAGGTATGCTTTGGGATCCTTTTGGAATTCTTCGGTTTTTTTTTGGTCGTCGTTTACTTGTTTTACTACTTGAGACAGTTTTACAATGTCTACTTTCATTATCACCTACCTCCTGTTTTTATTTTTTTACTAGAGAATTATTATTTTCTGCTACAATAGGCCATCTTGGCGCACCTTTCCACATATATGTTTTAATCGCTGAATGGAGAAAATCGCAGTAAGTACTGCATGCAGTAAAATTTCCTTCGGTAACATAAGCATCTGCTCTACAGCCACCGGCGCAAAACATTTTTAGCTCGCAGTCTTTGCATTTTTCAATTTTATCTACCGTCAAATCGCGACATTTTTTAAGAATGGATGATTTTGCAAAAATAGAGTGTAACGGTTCTTCTTTAACATTTCCCGCAAGCAGTTCGTCTTTATGCAAAGTATGGCAGGGAAAAACATCGCCGTTGGAGTCTACGGAAATAATGTTTTGTCCCATACGGCAGTGTCCGCCTTTTTTTAATTTTGAAGGTTGCAGTTGTAAAAATCCCGCAACATTACCATCGTTGCCTTCAAGTTTTTTAAAAAGTTCAAATATTTCTTCGTTGGACGGACGCAGATTTTTTTTGTCATGTCCCCGTCCTGCGCCTATAAGTAAATTAAGCGTTAGCATAGAGGGGGTTATGCCGGGAATTTTTAAAAGTTTTGGTATTGAGTCAATGTTTAAATTAGTAATAGTCGCGCCGACTCTTAGTTTTACGCCAGAGTCCAATAAAAAATTAAGTCCTCTTAATGCTTTTGCAAAAGAACCGTGTCCGCGTAGTTTATCATGATTTACGGCGGAGCCGCCGTCTATGCTAATTAACACATCATCAAAATGTTTTTTTATTTTAAGCGCATTTTCACGTGTTACAAGTGTTCCGTTTGTAAGCAAAGTAGGGCTAAATCCCAACTTGCGGCATTTTGTTGCTATATCCCATAAATCCGCACGCAATAGCGGTTCCCCGCCTGAAACATTAATTTTTACGTTTTTACTTATTTTAGCGGCGCTATCTAATGTTGTATATATTTGTTCTGTGGTAAGTTCATTTTTTCTATCCGTGCCCGCATTTGCGTAACAGTACGAACACTTGAGGTTACAATTGTTGGTTATGTTTAAATATATTACAAACGGTTGATAAATACGCGGGGAATACTTGTTATAAGGTGCTCCGTCGGCAAGTTCTATCATGCAGATATCGGCAAGATATTGAAACAGATTGAGAATATCTTTTTCGTTTTCCGTGCGGGTTTTGTTGTTCAACGCAGAAACAGTGTTAATAATACTTCCTATAGTGTTTTTGCCGTTGGATAATCGCAGGAGCATTACGCCGACCCAGTTAACTACCGCCCATACGGGATATTCTTTGATGTAAACGAGGAATTTATCATCTTTTTCTTCTATGCAAAGATGCCCCGTAAGTTTCGGTTTCTGTTTTTGGATAACAGATGATTTATGTATTAAATTTCCCATTTTCCTACCCCAAAAAAATAAACCTCTCCCGCAAATAACTCTCGGGGAAAGGCTATAAAATAAAGGTATCAAATTTTGGTTTCAAATTGCAATATTTGAATAAGTAACAATTCGGGTATGCGGTTTTGTGAGTATTTATAAACTATTAGCTTCCAAATCTAAAACCTATGTGAGCCAAAAAGTTAAAATAAGCAAAATTGTTCCATCCTACTTCATCTTCATTGGTAATCAGATTGTTCCATCGGCCTTCAATACCAAAAAACATTGTTTCGTTTATATCAAAATCAACACCGCCTCCAAACATAAAAGCAAGCCCTGAACAGGATGCATCGGCAGTAGTTTGTAAAACCACGGGATTGGTTACCAGTATCGTTCCCTCTACGCTAAAATGATAAAACCCGATACCCATAATCAAATACGGTCTTGTTTTTTTATTTCCGGAAACTTTCAATACGGGCATAATAGTGAATGCTTGTGGCTTCTCGTCAGCTGAAAATGTGATAGCGGGAACACTTTGACTGTAACTGTTTTTACTAAATATATTGAATAAAAAATCACCGCCAACTGCTACATTTGGAGACAATTGGTGTAGATATTGAACACCGATAGCGGGACCTATTTTACCTGCTTTTTCATCTTCCAAACCTATTCCCAACGAAGAAAAATCTTCGTTAGTAATCGGAAGGCCTGCTCCTGCTTGCAAAATAAGCATGTTATTGCCCTTGGTTAATTCTGCTTTTATAGAAGAAACTACGCCCAGCATTATTAGGGCGGCTAGTAGTCCTTTTATCATTTTTTTCATAGTGATATTTTCCCCCGTTAAACTATGACTGTTTCATATGCCTACACATAAAGTTTACAAATTCTAGCCAAGAAAAGGTAATTGAAAATTTATGTTTAACAGAAAAATATAATTTTGCAGGTAAAATTGCATTTAATACTTCGTTTGTTAAAGCTGTTAGCGCAGGAAAAACATAAGTTTGTAGTGAATAGTATGTTTGGATTCATCCATTTTGTCCTCTTTTGCAATTGTATATTTCGTTTTAAGTATACGAAATACCGAGCATTTTTTTAAATACATCGTATTATCTCATCGAAAATCTATACAAAATAGCTTGACAACGTTGTCTTTCTTATTTATAATTGATAATGAGAATTATTATCAATAAGAGTGTGGTGTGACTACAATTTTTATAGGGAGAAACGTAATGAGAGGAAATTTTTGGAGAAAAAGATTTGGAGGATGCAGGTTTACTCTTCCTAGGCAGGCGGTTATAGAAGTGCTTTCGCAAACAAAAGAGCATTTAACTGCTGATGATATTTATATGAAAGTCCACCAAAAATATCCTTCCTGCGGACTGGCTACCATTTATAGAACTCTTGAACTTTTGACAAATATGGGTATGGTGAAAAAATTTGATTTCGGGCAAAGGCGATGGAGTTATCAATTCAACGATCCCGATAAACAAAATCATCATCACCATTTGGTATGCAATAAATGCGCAAAAGTAATAGATTATACCGATTTTTCTGATGAAGAAAAATCGTTTTTAGATAAAACGGAAAAAAGGTTATCAAAAAAGCATAACTTTAAAATACAGGAACACGAAGTGGTATTTAAAGGGTTGTGCGAAAAATGTAAATAGGGATTAGAATAAATCCCAAAAGGAGGCAGTTATGCCGTCAACAGATGGAACAGGTCCTATGGGCGAAGGCCCATTGACAGGAAGAGGAATGGGTAGATGTGGAACTGGCAGAGGTTTTGCGCGTAGAGGTGTAGGTGGAGGCGGAGGATTCGGACGCGGTTACGGAAGAGGTTTTCAAAATCGCGGTTTTGGCGGAGCGTTTAGAGGCGTATATAACAATACTCCCAGAACTTTTTCCGTTGCCGAAGAAAAAGCAATTCTTCAACAAGATGCAAAAGATATGGAACTTGAACTTGCGGATGTTAAAAAAAGACTTCAAGAGCTAGAAAAAGGTGGTAACAAATGATAGTTGCTATATCTACAGACAATGGAATGGTTTCTGCTCATTTTGGCAGATGTCCGGAATTTACTTTGGCTCACATAGAAAATGGCAAAGTACTAAAACGGGAAACAGTAGCAAATCCCGGTCATGAACCGGGATTTCTGCCCCGTTTTCTAAAGGAAAAAAATACCGACGTTATAATAGCGGGCGGAATGGGGCCGAGAGCTCAAACTTTGTTTGATGAAGTGAAAATAAAAACAATAGTTGGCGTAGAGGGCGATGTAGACACAGCCTTGAAAAATTTTGCCGAAGGTAAACTTACAAGCGGCGAAAGTACATGCGTTCCGCATTCAGGCATAGGTTACGGTATTGAAAAAAATACCTGCGATCATGGAGGTGAAGAGTGAAAATTTGTATTTCATCAGAAGGTAATAATTTAGATTCCAATGTTGATGCTCGTTTCGGCAGATGTAAATTCTTTATTTTTGCTGATACCGATAATATGAAAATTGATGCGGTAGAAAATCCCAATACGGAGGCAATGGGGGGAGTGGGAATTAAATCTGCGCAGTTAGCTGTAGATGTAGGCGCAAAAGCGATTGTAACAGGCAATGTGGGTCCCAACGCTTTTGAAGTACTGTCAAAGGCGGGGGTAAAAGTATTTACAAATGCGCAAGGTAAAACGGTAAAGGAAGCTATAGGGGATTATAAGAATTCCAAACTAACAGAAAAAACTCAATGATTATCTCTGTAGCTAGCGGTAAGGGGGGAACGGGTAAAACGACCGTAGCAACGGCATTGGCTCAAAGTATGTCAACCGATGTTTGTTTGGCGGATTGCGATGTTGAAGAGCCCAATGCGCGTTTTCTTTTGCATCCTGAAATAAGCAGAGAGGAAAACGTATTCGTCAAAAAACCCCTACTTGATGAGGAAAAATGCACAGGGTGCAGACAATGTGTTGATGTTTGTCAATTCAATGCTATTTCCTTTATTGACAATAAACCCGTATTTTTTGACTACTTGTGCCACAGTTGCGGCGGATGTATTTTAAAATGCCCTGAAAATGCAATAAGCGAGAAAGAAGTACTAATAGGTAAAATAACGTTCGGTAAAAAAGAGAATATAAATTTTATTGAAGGTTCTTTAAACGTCGGTCAGGCGATGAGTCCTCCCTTGATAAAAGAAGTCATAAAACAAGCTAAAAAATATAAAGATGTGATAATAGATGCTCCTCCTGGAAGTTCCTGTCCTATGGTTGAGGCGGTATCTGCGGGCGAACATTGTTTTCTTGTTACCGAACCGACTCCTTTCGGACTACACGATTTGCAAGTGGCAGTGGAAGTTTTACGTACTTTGAAAAAAAGTTTTTCGGTAATAATAAACCGTAGCGATATTTGCGACGGCAAACTTAAAGATTTTTGTAAATCGGAAAATATACCCGTAGCTATGGAGATACCGTTTAGTAGAAAAATTGCCGAAGGTTATTCAAAAGGAATTTCAATGGTTGCCGTTGAACCAAATTACAAAATAAAGTTTAAGGAAATAATAGAACGGATTAAATTATGCAGCAAATAGCGGTATTAAGCGGTAAGGGCGGTACGGGTAAAACAAGCATTTCGGCAGCTTTTGCCTGCTTAAATAAAAAAAGCGTAATAGTAGATTGTGATGTAGACGCTTCCAACATGCATTTAGTTTTGTCTCCCCGTGTAAAAGAGCAAGGGGATTTTAATTGCGGAAATTTTGCGGTTGTAGACCAGAGTAAATGTATTAAGTGCGGTAAGTGCAGGCAATTATGCAGGTTTAATGCCATCACAGAAGATTTTATAATTGACAAAATTTCATGCGAAGGGTGCGGTGTATGCGTGTGGAATTGTCCAAGCGATGCTATAAGATTTGAAAAAGATATGTCTGGAAAATGGTTTGTTTCCGATACTAAATTCGGTACTCTAGTTCACGCAAATTTAGGCATAGGAAGGGAAAATTCGGGCAAGCTAGTTTCTTATGTTCGCACTAAGGCAAAGGAAATTTCAAAGCAAAACAATATAGACACCATAATAATAGATGGTCCGCCGGGTATAGGATGTCCCGTAATAGCGTCGGTTACCGGAGTTGATAAAGTTTTAATTGTTACCGAACCTAGCTTATCTGCGTTGCACGATTTAAAACGCATTTTAGAACTTATAAAAAACTTTAAAGTTAAAACTTTTGTTTGTGTTAATAAATATGACTTAAATAAAAACATAACCGACGAAATTAAAAATTTATGTTTAAAAGAAAAATGCAATTTCGCAGGTAAAATTGCATTTAATACTTCGTTTGTAAAAGCTGTTAGTTTAGGAAAAACCGTCGTTGAAGGTTTTGATAATAACTTAACAGCTAATCTAGAAAAAATTTGGCACAATGTTAAGAGAGGATAAGAATGTCTCTAATTGATGACGGTAAAAAAGCCGATAAAAATACTTTTGATACAACACGCAAAGTTCACGATACGTGCGTTGTGTGCGGAGATAACAATCCTGCGGGTTTAAAAATTAAATTTGTCACAAAAGAAGACGAGTCTGTCACTGCCGAATTTTATTGTCCTGTTTCTATGGAAGGTTACAAGGGTTACCTCCAAGGCGGGATAACGGCTTGCCTAATAGACAGCGCTATGGCAAACTGCCTGTTTGCGCGCGGCGTACTGGGGTTTACCGCCGAGCTCAACATCAAATATAAATCTCCCGTCAAATGCGGACAGTCCGTAACCGTAAATGCAAAGATAAACAAAGCTTACCCTCCACTATATTTGATTTCGGCTGAAATTTTGCAAAACGGAAACATTGTCGTTACCGCCGATGCAAAATTTATGGAAAGCGAAGCGTTAAACGAGAATAAATAAAATAGATTGAAACCCCGCTTTGTTAATACAATTAATTAGCCCAAAGATTTACAAATTCTAGCCAAGAAAAGGTAATTGAAAATTATTGGATAGGGAATTGATGGTTTGCAAATAGGTTTAGAAATCAATACCTATGAAAGCGCCGAAGGAATTCCATCTCATTTCGGGAAGAAGAATGTTGCCCGATGTATCTCTGTAAGCGCTTACTGTGGGCATGCCTACGTATTTTACGCCGAATGTAGTTCTTGTATTGGAGTTTTTTGATTTAAGCACAATAGCGGCGCTAGCTTCCCACGTAAATACCTGCGAGTTTTTTGTAACAGACGGCATAGGGGATAAAAAATAGGGAGTAGAGGGATTCCAATCGGAACTTTTTTGCCTAATATAAGCCATACCCATTCCACCGCCGATGCTAATATCCAACATTTTTGTTATCGTAAAATACTTTTTAACTTCAAACATTGCGCGCAGTACATTTCTTTCTATTGTTTTTTCCGTTTGTGTACCTTTATCGGAAAGTATCTCTATGTCAGAATTAAAACCGTGTATATATCCTGCGCTAATTCCTAATTGAGTTTGTTGCCCCATTTCGGCTATTACTGCGAATTTAGCGCCGACGGCAGGACTTTTGCCTATTTCATACATCGTATTTATTGAATAAGTTGCGCTGTTAATTACTTGTCCGTCTAAATACTTTTTCAATCCGTTGTTGGCAGTTGTTAAAAGAAAAGCTTCCCCATGAACGGAAAACATAAGTTTGCGTTTACCGGGTTTTTTAATCTTTTTGGTTTGTATAGGAAGGTTTGTTTCTGTTTCGCTAAATTGAATGTAGTTGATGTCATTTTGCTTTACTTTGACTGCACCCTGTTTGGTATTTACCTCTATTGTTTCACTTTCAAGGCCTTTTATGGTGCCTTTTAAAACAGTGCCGTCTTTTAGGTACAAAACCTTAACGTTGCCGTCTATTGATACAATTTCATTTTTATCTATTTTAAGCGTTCCATGAGGGGTTTTGAGACCGACATATTTGCTGTCGTTACTAAAGATACTTCCTTTTATTATAGAAGCATCTTTTAGATGTATCGTTTCCGCTTTAGAAAAAGTAAAAACAGCCAACATAGCTATTAATAAAGACAGTGATCTCTTCATTGAATTATTCCTATCGTTTACTAACGTATCAATACCAAACTATTTAAGCAAATAAGACCGTAACTTTCAACTGGTTGCGAGATTAACATTTTCTTAAAACTTATAGAAGATGAAGTAAAGAGCAATCCTTAATTGTTGTTTATTACACAAAATTGCTGATAGGTACGTTGGTTTCTTTGCTGTCAACAATAATTTTGGCGTTTCTAACGACGTCATTTAGAATTTCATCTACTTCTTCGGGGGTTTTAGCTGTAGCAATAATACTTAACAAAGGTTCAGCGTGAGGAACGGATATTTTATGCCCTTTTTTAACTTCGGGTTTTATTTTTACAAAACACAATTATGTGCTTGGAAGCATTGCAATAATTTTGATGTTTCTTGCTTTTTATGTGGTAAAGGAAACAAAACATGTGTTTTTAGGAAATAGTAAAAATAATTCTGTAATAAATTAAATTTCTGTCTTTTATTCCAAAGATTTACAAATTGCGGGGTTTAAATTCGGACACACAAAAAATGCCGTAAATGATTTTTAAATCGCTTACGGCTTTTTTGCGTTTGTTTTTTTAACGAGATTATTTTTGCGACAATTTACCCAGCATAGTTAGCATATATATTGCAGAAACACCTACCAATACATACACTATTCTTGCCAGCATAGTCATATTGCCGAGTAATGCTGCAACTAAATCGAAGCCAAATAAACCGACAAGCCCCCAATTTAATCCGCCAATCACAACGAGCCAAAGTGCAATTAACCTAACAGATTTCATCCTATCCCCCTTTAATTGATATTTGGTAGAACCCTACACCGCTCACATTCTACAATAAAAAAAGATAAATATCGGATGTTTTTTTTAAATTGTGTAAATTGGTTTAGGCTAAATGAAGGGATTATATGCCCATTGAAGCAAAGCTTGTCTTTGTCTGGGACGGCAGTCCAAACTTTTAGGAGGGCAATTTTTTACAACCTGTTGCCTGTGCCTTCTAAAAAGTCTCCAACGTTGTATTTGCCTTTGGTCAGTTTCGGGGATTCGTCTTCCTATATAATACCTGCAATACCATTGAAACCAGCCTCTTGGGTCAGGATCATTGGGTAGTATCCATTCTTTCCGCCGCCATTCTTGTAAGCTTTGGCGGGACTTTATTTTAAAGTAATTTTTTGTAATATCAGGGGATTTTGGCGATAGTTTGTCTACTGCATTTAAAAACCATTCTTTTGGAAATTCCTTATGGCAGTCATTTAGGTAATGCCCTTCAAATACTCCGAGCTTCAGCATCTTTGCAGGTGAGACTTCAGGTTTAAAATCCACTGCAAAAATTTTACCCATAGGGGCAACGAGCCGATAAGAATATCCTTTCTGCATCAAGTCGTTTACTTTTATAGTATCGCCTACTTTATATTTTTTTTTGTTTTTTGATTTAGAAAGGTCAAGCTTCCTCATTTCGGCATTATATTAAATAATTTTTTCAAATTGCAGTCTGCAAATTTAAAATAATATATTTCTAATAAAAAAGGTAATTTTTAATTTAAAAATCTATTCGTATCTTAAAGCATCAATAGGATTTAACTGTGCGGCTCTGTATGCAGGCCAAAGACCAAAAGATATTCCTATAAAAACCGAAAAGAATAAAGCTAAACTAACTGCAAAAGGCGATACTCTTGTTGCCCACCCCGCTAAATAAGAAAGGATAAACGAAGTTCCCGTTCCCAACAATATTCCTATAATTCCACCTGTAGTAGTAAGCAGTATTGCTTCTATCAAAAACTGAATCAATATGTCTCTACGCCTGGCGCCTATTGCTTTACGCAGCCCTATTTCATTTGTTCGTTCCGTTACCGATACGAGCATAATATTCATAATTCCTATTCCGCCTACAATAAGCGAAATTATGGCAATGCTGCTTAAAAGCAATCCCATAGTTTTTGTTGTGGCATTTAACATATCTTTTATTTCCGTCATATCACGCACATAAAAACTTTCCTGATCCGAGGAAGGAAGTTTGTGCCTTTTAATAATAACTTCCCTTATCTTTTCTTTTGCTTGATCAATATACTCTGCAGATATTACATCAACATCTATTCTGTCTATATAATCTTTTCCCATTAATCTGTACATTGCTGTCGTAATGGGTATTACAACAATATCGTCGTTATCTCTAAATCCGCCTTGGCCTTTACTGGGTATTACTCCGATAACCCTAAAATTGATGCGGTTTATCTTGATAATTTTGCCCACGGCATTTTCCGAACCGAAAAGCTCCTTTAAAACGGTTGTTCCTATAACAGCTACTTTAGAACGCATGCGCATTTCTTTATCCGAAAAGAAATTGCCTATTTTTGGAACAGATGATCTTAGTTCGGCATAATCCGGTTCGGCTCCTTCTATTCTGGAATTCCAGTTTTTATTTCCGTAAACCAATTGTGCGCTTGCACTTACACCTGCGTTAACATATTTTACAAGCGGTAATTTTCTTATTGCTTCGGCATCTTTTAAGGTAAAGCGTGTTGCTGAACCTGCAGATAATGCAACACCTCTTACATGCGGCGAGCCGGGACGCACCGATAATACATTAGCGCCCAAACTTTGCATTCTTTTTGCAATGTCTTCGTTTGCTCCCGTTCCAAGCGCCATCATAGCGATAACCGCTCCAACACCTATTAGTATTCCTAGCATTGATAAAAAAGTACGTACTTTATTGGACAGAATAGATTTCCATGCCTGTTTTAAGTAACCGGCAAATTTTGCTCTGGAATTAATGCGATGTTTAGTGGATAAAAAATCCACATCAATGGCGGGGGTTTCTTTTTTTGCGGGTTTTTTGATATTATCCTGCTTTTTATCTTCAATTATAACTCCGTCGCACATAGTTAATATGCGCTCTGCGTGCGAGGCAACATCGGATTCGTGGGTAACAACAATAATGGTTTTTCCCTCCGAATGAAGAGTTTCTAAAATAGCCATTATCTCTGCGGTGCTTTTACTATCTAGATTACCTGTGGGTTCATCGGCAAAAATAATAAAAGGATCGCAGGCTAAAGCTCTTGCTATAGCGGCTCTTTGTTGTTGTCCGCCGGAGAGCTCATTGGGATAATGGTGTACTCTATCGGATAACCCTACCTGACTGAGTTTGGTTTCTGATATTTTTTGGGAATGTAATTGTCCACGGTATATAAACGGAAGACCTACATTTTCTTTAGCAGTCAGTCTGGCAAGGAGATAAAATTGCTGAAAAATAAATCCCATTACGCTATTTCTAATCCATGCCCGTTGATCATCCGTTGTTATGCTGATATCTTTTTTGCCTAAAAAATATTTACCTTCGGTGGGAGTATCAAGCAGTCCCAAAATATGCATAAGCGTTGATTTACCCGAGCCCGAAGCTCCCATAATAGCTATAAATTCGCCCTGCTCTATATTTAGCGATACATTTTTTAAGGCATGCACCGTCGCAGAGCCCAACCCGTATGTTTTGCTTATATTTTCCAGGCGGATCATTTTTTATCGCGTCTCCTGGTAGGTAGGAAGGGATTTTTGCCTCTATCTTTATTAGTTGAAAAATCAAAATTCTGCTCTCTTACTAAAACTGTATCGTCTATGCCGATACCCGAAAGTATTTGTGCATTATTGTCATCAATTATCCCTACTTTAACCTGCCTTTGTTCTATTTTTCCGTCCGCATCTTGTACTTCAATAAAGTATGCTCCTTCTTGCTGTTTTAAAGCGGGCAAAGGTATAAGCAAAGCGTTGTTTTCCTGCTTTTGAATCATTTTGACGCTGGCGCTCATCCCCGATCTAAACACACTTGGAACTTTTTGAGGTGTTATGTCTACTTCGTATATGGTAACGTTGTTTACGATTTCAGATTCAAACGAAATATGAGATATCTTTCCCGGCACCTCAACATCGGGATAGGCGTCTAGTGTTATTATTGCATTTTGAGTTTTTTTAACGCTTCCTATGTCGGTTTCGTCAACTTGTGCCACTACAACGAGTTTATCCGACAGCACAACAACAACATCGGATTGAGTAACGGATTGCCCCGGTTCTTTTGCGCGCACAATAACTCTTCCGTTTATGGGAGAAATAAGCGGTGTGGGTTTATAAACATCTTCCCAATATTTTAAAGTTTCTTTATCCTGCAGACGGGCGGTATCTAAAAGGGAGGCCCTTTCCGTTGAGCTTAAAAGCGCCAGTACAGTTCCCTTTTTTACGTTATCGCCTTCTTTTACGCGTATTTCTTCAATACGACCGCTTATGGTGGGTTTTATTTCAAGACGGTTTTGCGGCTCTACTACCCCCGTTGTTGTTATACTTTGCGCAATTGTGCCGTATTGCGGATTAATAAGCGTGATTTTTTCCTCCTTCTCTTTTTTAGAGCATGAGGACAATAATACCACCGACATAAATAAAGATAAAAACGAAACACTTATTAAAACTTTTTTTGCTTTAGCTGATACTATCATCTAAAGTTCCTCCTATTGTATGAATCCAGTTAGCTTCCGATATAATTAAATTTACCTGCGCAGATAAATATGCCTTTTGCGAATTTGCAAGACTGTCTTCAATAATACTCCATTCGTTAAAAGTTATAAGTCCTATTTTATACTGCGCCTGCGCTATTTTGGCGCGCTCTTGGGCGGCTTGTAGAAATTTTTGTCTTACTTTGAGCAATTCCTTTTCATCTTGAAGGCTTTTCCAGTTTTGTTCAAGCGTTAGAATAATTTGGTTGTATCCGCTTTCCACGTCGGCCTGTGACTGTAAAAAGGCGGCGTGGGTCTTTTTTACTCTGTTAATGTTGCTTCCGCCGTTAAATATGGGGACTGATAAGGAAATTCCTGCAGAGAAAGAATTAGTATCTCCCTGTATTTGTTGCCCCGTTCTTTGTAGCGAAGAGCTTAAGGAAATTTCCGGAAAAAATTCACCTTTTGCTGCTTTTTTTGCGTATAAGTAGGAATCTTTTGTTGCAATCAACTGTTTTAAGAACGGAGTGTTTTCAACAATGTTTTCAAAAAAAGGTTTTTGGCTGTATATATCGCCTAGTAGAAAGTCCCCTTGCGCCGAAACATTTTGAAATTTATTTATGCCCATCGCAATTGAAAGATTTCTTTGGCTTGTAATTAAATTTCTCTTTGCCTGTCCGACTTCAAATTGGGCTTGTGCGGTATCAGCTTCGGCGGTTAACAAAGAACCCTTATGTTCTTTTCCGCCCTGGTAGCGGAGTTTTACCAGCCTTGAATTTTGCGTTCTTCTGTTTAATATATCCTGCGTCAAACCGATAAGTTCCTGCGCCTGAATGAGTTTTGCAAAAGCGGTTTTTAAATTAAGGCGTATATCGGAAGAGGTAAGCTGATATCCAAAGTTTTGCGCTTCAATTTGCTTGGAAGCCTGTTTTATTTCGTTGGGAGTTTTAAGTCCGTCAAAAATAAGTTGTTTGCCGCTTGCGCCGTATGAGTATTGTTCTTGACTGCTTGTGCCGGTGGAACTGCTTGTTTGAGCGTTGGCAGAACCTGTAATTTGAGGCAGAAGCGATGCTGATTTTATTTTTTTATCCGCCTCGGCTTGCTTTATTTTTTGTTTTGACTTTATAAGTTCAGGGTGAGTTTTTAATGTTTGCTCTACGCAGGTTTTCCAGTCTAAATCCTGCCCCGCAGCCGTTTTGTATGTTATAGCTTGCGACATCATAAAAAACGACAGTATGTATACTATTTGTGTTCTCATCTTCATAATTTATTTCCTAAAATATGTCCCAAACACTTTACCATTTATACCCGTATTAAATAAACGCATTAACGCTCAAATGTATTGCATTAACGGCAGACGGGGGATGACATAAAAAAGCAAACTCCTAAGCGGAAATCAAAGTGTTAAAAGTTTCCTCCTTTAATAAGGGGGGAAAGCAGGGGGATTTTGTATAAGCAAAGAGGCAAAAATT
>DATKZD010000245.1:0-3040 GCA_035528195.1 Elusimicrobiales bacterium | reverse complement strand
CGATTAAAAATCTGATAAAGTTTCTCATTTTTTTAATTTACGCTCCAATTTAGACAAAATAGTCTTTAAATCCCCTATTACTTGCCTACTTTCCCTAATGACTTTTTCCGATACAGGGGCAAATTTTAACATATCAAGATGTTCCCAAAAGTGTTTTACCTCGTTTATCAGGGAAGCATTTAAGCCAGGATACCTTGCCTTCAAAAGGCGGATAATTTCTTTGTTTGTTATTGCCGAAACTCCGCACCCGACCTTTGTGCATAAATACTCGCTTAAAATTTTAGAAAGAGTATCAATCGCTTCATTAGACTTATTATGCGAAATTAGTTTTTTCGCCTTGTTAAGATGCCCCATCGCCAAAGAATATGACCTTCTTTCTTTAAGCATTTGAGGATTTCTACTGCGAAACCAATCCACGCAATAGAATATAATCGCAGAAAGCAAAAGAAAAACCGCAATAAAATTCCACTTACCTAAAGAATTAATGGAAGAGAAAAAAGAAGATTTATACGCAGATGCATTTTCTTTTATGTAATTTATGTCTCTGTCTAGAGCGGTTATCTGGTCGCCTCCGCCGGAAAAAGTATATTTAACACGAGTTTTCCGTTCTGAAGGTAATACCTCAAATGTAATGGGTAAAGTTGCAACTTCAACATAATCCTTTGTTTTCGGATTAAAATAACTAAACTCTATCGGCAAAATTACAAATTTACCTGCATTTTTGGCAGATATAACTGTTTTGAAATTTTTAGAACCCCTTACTATATTGTCCTTCTTTGAAACGTTAAGCGAGATAACTGTATCGTAAAAATGAAGATTATCCATACGGGGCAATGCAGGAGCTGTAACCGTTTTCAAATCACCCTTGCCGACAATCCTAACGGTAAGATTTGCCAAATCGCCTCTTTTAATTTTTTCTTTATCTAGAGAAGCAGAAATGGAAAACTCCCCCACCGCTCCTTTAAAGTTTTGCGGTTTATTTTTTACAGGAAAAGGCTCTATTGTAACCGTTATGGGTTTTGTTTTTGATTTACCCACTACACCGTTTGAAACTCCTAAAGAAAAGAATTGTTTAACGAAGTCGTCTTCAGAGGGATCTAAATTTACGTCCTTTCTTATTCTGTAAGCAACTTCTGCAGGCGTTATTTTTCCTTCGCCTGCGCTAACGCCAAACAAGGCGGTTTTAACTTCTATAAAACGGTATTCCCTGCCGTTTATTTCCTCTACGCCATCGCGGTTAGGAGGTAAATCTTCGCTTAAAAAATTATCAAATGACGGCTGAACGTAATTGGGATTACCCATAATGGCAACGGCATGGTAAAACCGTATCGTTAGAGTTACCTGCTCTCCGGGGAAAGCCGTTTTTTTATTGACCCACGCAGTTATAAAAACATCCTTTCCTGAAGTTTGGCTACTCACCGCCTGCGGAATTTTTGATACAGAAGTTTGAGTCTGCGATGTTTGCCTGGAAGATTTGGAATCGGGACGCAAAACGGTAATCGTAATCGGATCGGTTAAGTAGCTAACTCCCTGATGAGTTAAAGTTACAGCGTCAATTAAAGCTTTGCCTACAAAGCGCGGGGTCAGCGTATATTTATAGGTAATGGAACTTGATACTTTTCCGTTTATGATGCTTACACTTTGGCTTTGCCCTGAAGAATATACTTCAAAATTTGGCAGTGTAGGAAGAGTGGGTTTTTCTATATTACGATATTCCCCCTTAACTTCAACACTAAATGTTAGGTATCCGTTTAAAGTAACTTCCGTTTTATCAACGTAAGCGCGAAGAGAAATCTCGGCATACGCCAAAGAGAAAAAATTTAAAATTAAAATTGAAATCAAAGTTATTTTAAAAGTAAAATTTTTCATAAGTTACCAGTCTTTTCCGCTGCCTGAAAGACGCTTGCCCTTTTGTTGCATCTTTTGTTTATCCGCTTTTTCTTCCATAGCACGATTTTCTTTTTCTTTCGCCATTTGAAGCAATTTTTCAGCATCCTGTTTAGACATTCCCTGCTGATTATTTTGTCCGCCCTGATTTTTTTGCTTATCCTTATCTTGCGGTTTTTGCTCGGGCTGTTTCTTTTTTTCGTCCTTGTCTTTTTCGTTTTGTTTTTTCTGTTTCAAAGTAACCTGTAAATTATATTTAGCAGCGAAATCGTCGGGGGTTTTAAGTATCAGTTTTTTGTAAACATCTGATGCCTCGTCTAATTTACCCGATTTAAAATGCGCATTTGCCGTATTAAACATAGAGCGGTCGGAAAACTTATCGTCTTTGGACGAATTTTCGTATGATACGACGGCATCGTCAAATTTATTCATTTTATAGAGCGCATTGCCCGCATTATAAAAAGCTTTGGTATTTTCGGCAGACCTGCCAATAACGTTTGCATAATTTGTTAACGCTAAAGGGTAATCGCCTTTTTTATACGCCCTGTTCCCTTTGCGGATAAAACCGTTATCGGACTTTGCCGCTAAATGACAAACGCAAAACAAAACCGTCAAAACCGATAGCGCAATTTTTTTACATGATACACTTTTAAATAAGTTTCTTGCCATTTACAGCCCTTTCTCCCCTCTTTTCCTTACACAAATCCCTCGCAATCCCACTTGCTAAATTCCCTATTGTTCTCCCCCTTGATAATTCTATTGTCTTCCCCCCCTTGATAAACTTACCGATGTTCTCCCCCTTGCCAATTCTATTGTCTTCCCCCCTTGATAAATTCACTGTCTTTCTCCCCCTTGATAAAGGGGGGGAGGGGGGATTAATATCAAGAAAAAGAAACTGAGGTGATTATTTTATCCAACACACTAATAACTCCTTCTAAATTATCCATAACATCATGGTTTGTAAATCTTACAATTTGCAAGCCATAACTTTGTAGTATTCTGCCTCTTTTAGCGTCAGATATTTTGTTTTCATTTAAAAAATGAGTATCTCCGTCTATTTCAATGACCAGCTTAAGTTTAGAACAATAGAAATCAACAATATAGTTTCCGATAGGTTTCTGTCTTAACACGGGATACTTGAAATTGTTCAAAT
>DATKZD010000244.1:0-5880 GCA_035528195.1 Elusimicrobiales bacterium | reverse complement strand
ATATATGGATAACGCAAAAATAGAGTCGGTACATATTTCACAAATATCAGTTGGGGATACCATTGAGCATAATGGATACCTTAGAACCATAAGCGGAAATAACATAAAAAAAGATTCGTTTATGGGTGTTACCTTGTTTGGTGATAGTTATAATTCTGGGACTAAGGCTGTAAAAAAGGTTACAGAGTGGATATGTAAGTAAAATTCTTTTTTTAGAAAAAATCAATCTATAAATATATAGCCACCTAGTGAGAGAGAAGGGTCGAGGATAATCCGCCCCTGCCTTATATTTTTTTTTGTTAAAAATATAAATTTCTTTTTATTTAAAAAGTTAATCTATAATAGTATAACCAAACAAACCAAACCAAAATGAAAAACACAGACGTAATAGCAAAGATAACTGACAAAATCATCGAAAAGATGGAAAGCGGAAAGTTAAATTGGAATAAGCCGTGGACAGCGGGTGCAATGCCTCAAAACTTCATCAGCAAAAAAGCATACAGAGGTTGGAATTTATTTGCAACAATGTTCAATGAATTTGAAAGCCCTTACTACTTAACTTTCAATCAAATCAAAAAATTGGGAGGTTCTGTTAAAAAGGGTTCTAAGGGTACGCCAATCGTGTTTTGGAACAAATTAAACAAGGTAACCAAAGATGCAAATGATGAAGAAGTTACAAAAGGTTTTTTATTAGCAAAGGACTATGTAGTTTTTAACGCTGAACAAATCGAAGGAATTGATTTTGGTACAATCGAAAAAAATGAGTTAGGAACTTGTGAGGAATTAGAGCAAGCAATTAGCGAAATGGAAATTCCCGTAAAAATTAAACACGGACTTTCTGACAGAGCTTTTTATACGCCTACTTTTGATTATATCCAAATGCCTGAAAAAGCACAATTTAAAAGTGAGGGGGAATATTATTCTACATTGGTTCACGAGGTAATTCACAGTACGGGTCATAATGCACGTTTAAATCGCCTCTCCCTAAATGATGCCAAATTTGATAATAAAAAGCATAGTTATTCATACGAGGAACTTGTGGCTGAATTAGGGGCAAGTTATTTAACGGCAATGTACGGAATTTCAACCGAGCAAACAGAAAAAAATTCGGCAGCTTATTTACAAGGTTGGTTAAAAACTTTCAAAGCAGATAAGCAAATGTTATATAAAGCAAGTGCGGACGCTCAAAAAGCAGTGGATTATATAGTAAAGAAAGCGCAAAGCGAAGAAGTGAGCGAGGACAAAATGGAAATGGCAGCAGCCTAAAAAAAGTAAAGGAGGGGAAACTCTCCTTTTTCTTTTTATTTAAAAAATCAATCTATAAAGGTATAAGTGAGATGCCTTACTAAGCAGAAACTCTCTCCGAAAAAGGATAGGATTAATCCGCCCCTACCTTATATTTTTTTTTGTTAAAATTTGGTTTTCCTTTTTTTCAAAAAAGTCAATCTATAATAGTATAACCAATCAAAATAAAAATTATGAAAGTAGAAAAAATCATCAAACAATCAAGGGCTAAGTTATTAGCTGAAATAAAAGAATTTCGCAAAAACATTTCGGCTACGGGTGTAGCGTTTGGCTCAATCGTTTACTTTGTAGATGAAAGTGGCGCAAAAGTAAAGGGAGGTAAAAAAGTTTTACAAAAGTTGGTACGTGTATCAATTACATTGGGTGCAAAATACGACAATCGTATTAACAAAGATTTAGTAAAAAATGGCGAAGAAGGAAATTTTACGGCTCAATCAATGAGTGGTAAAGAGTATGTAAATGAAGAAAGAATTTTGGCTACTGACACAAAGACAGGTACTAAGTTTTATTTAGTTGCAGTAGTTGAAAATCACGCTAAACCCGATACAATTTACTTTCACGAAGGTAAAAGAATTACAAAGGACAAAGCAATCGAATTAGGTTTATTTATGCCTTCGTACTTTGCACCAAAAACAACAATGGGGAGGGGTAATATGAGTGAAGCAAAAGATTTTCACATCATTAACCCAAATGTTGATAACATCATTAGCTTGAAGTTAAACAAGGTAAAAAGAATAATAGAAAATTAACAAAGCAAAGGGAGGGAATAAAAACTCTCCCTTTCTTTTTTTTAAAAAAGTCAATCTATAAAGGTATAAGAATAAGAAACTAAACCACAAGCCTATGAAGAAGTACTAAAAAATAAAACTCTCCCTTATTGGAAACTTAAGTAACCCCTAGTCAAAAGCTAGGGGATTAACCATTTTTAAAAACTCTGGCTCTCCCTAATAAAAAAAGTTTGTTGCAGGGGTGGATTAACCCTGCCGAACTTATCACATTTTCGGGGTCTTTGTGTTATACCTTTATAGATTAGAATTGTATAAAAAAAGAAACTCTCCCTAATTCTTTTTATTTAAAAAGTCAATCTATAAGTACATGAGCAAACAAAAACAATTCATAGAAAACCTAACTCTCACTAAAGAGGGTAGTGAAAATTTTTTCCATAATGCTTTATGCAATGGATTAAGTGAAATAAGACTTTACGGTTTAGAACTGACTTTCAAAAAAGCAGACTATGTAGAGGCAAGGAAAACACTACAAGCAAAGATTGCTAAAGGAAATGTACCACATACTTTAAATTGGTATGAGTCTGACAAAAAAGAAGGCATAAAACCCGAAGCTTGCTATGAAGATGTGCTAATGGAAATTTTGGCTAATGGTAAAAAGCTGAGCTTAAAAGACCATGAAAATGGATTTGGCACAAAAAGTATTGGTTTAAAAGAGGTTTATGAGCGAGTTGCAAAAACACCTATAAACCATCTAATCGAGTACATAAACGATACAGGAGGTGATGCAGTAACCGCAGACGTGGTTTTACAAACAGTATTTTATAAAGACGTTATTTTTGGTTAAGTAGAGAGGGGATTTATTCCCCTTTCTTTTTTTAATTAAATTCAATCTATAAGTACATGAGCAAACAAAAACAGAATAAAGGATATGAAAAGCCATTTTTTCAGCCTTTAAATAATCAAAAAGGTTTTTGGGTTCAATTTGAATCTATCCAACAAAAAATAAATGTTGCTCGCAAGGCTAAAAACAAAAAGAATTAGTTGGCTCTCCCTTTCTTTTTTTTAAAAACTTTAATCTATAAAGATATGACACAAACAGAAGCAACCATAGAATTTTGCCGTAAAGCCTTAGATAAAGGACGTGGCGGAAATGTTCAAGCAGCCATTAAAGCCGCTGAGAAGATGAAAGTAAAGGAATTGAGGTATTGTGTAGGGTGCGAGGTAGAAAACCCTTCTATTGCAAAGTATTGCTGCGTATGTGGCTCAAAAAATAAATAAAGGCGCAAGTTGTGGGTATCGCTCTAAACCCAAGAATGAGAAATTGACCCTATTGATATTATATCTGTGGGGTCTTTTCTTTTTATTTAAAAAGTCAATCTATAAAGATATAACCAATTAAACCAAACGATATGAAACTATTAACTAAAGCAATCGAAAACGCATTTGTAAAGCAAGGTGATACAAGTGAGAAATCTTCTAAGGACATTAAGGTAATTTGTAAATTTTTCAATCCAGTTGGGTCTGGCACCTGGTGGTTATTTGAGCGCTTAGATGAGGATGTTTTTATGGCGTTTTGTTTATTGGATGACCCGACCTTTGCCGAAATTGGAACAGTATCTTTAAGGGAGTTTCAAGAGTTAAAATTGCCCTTTGGACTTGGAATTGAAAGAGATTTAAGTTTTGATATAGGAGAAAAAACAGTTCAAGAGGTAATGGACGAAGTTAAGGGGATATAATTTTTTAAAGGGAGGTAAGCTCTCCCTTTCTTTTTATTTTAAAAGTCAATCTATAAAGGCATATTAACCAATTAAAACAAATCAAATATGCAATTAAGAAACGCTGAAAGTATTTGCATTAATCGCAATGCTGAGAAAAAAACAATCCAAATTGAGATTACCGCTGAATTGGATTGCCGTAAAAGTACGCTACACATTAATGAGAAACGCCTTGCAGATGATGTAGAGAAATTTTGGGATTCCATTAAGCGCAAGTGTTCAAAACTCCTTTCAATTATAACGTGCTTTGACCAAATTGATTATTATGATAATGAGGTTGACGTTTACTCAACTCCAATTGTTCGACTTGAGAGAGGAAAGCGTAAGGCAATAATTGGAGAGCAAACATGGGGGGCAATTCCAAAAGATTGGGAGCAAACAATCAGAGGTACTTTTGGAGAGAGCAAGGTTATAGGGCAATATCTAAAATTTATTGAGGAAATTGTTGGATATAGCACCTATCAGACCTTTAAAGCAAAAGGGCTCGAAAAAGAACTTAGAAAGGTGTTGCAAGGTAAACAATCGGGTTGCAGTGTATATAACCAAAGATATGATGATTAAGTGAGAGGGGCGTAATGCCCCTTTCTTTTTTTTAAATAAATCAATCTATAAAAGAAAAACAATATGGCAAAGAAAATAATTAAAAAGAAAAAAACTCAAGCTGAAGAAGATGCAGAATTTCTTGCATTTTTACAAAGCGATAAAGGAACTAAATTCTTACAAGATGATAAAAAAATCTTGAAGATTATGAAAGGCGTTGATAAAAGTTTGGGATTAGATATTTAAAATTTAATAACAAAGTTAACTCTCCCTTCTTTTTATTTAAAAACTCAATCTATAATAGTGTAACCAATTAAAAAACATATCATGGAAATAGACTTATTAGTACACTCAACCTATAATGTAGAAAAAATCGCAAAGAACAAAGAATTTTTTAACGCATTTATAAACAAGTTAAAAGCTACTTATAAACTTTTTAGTTTTAGTGAACGTGGCGAATCTAATAGGATTAATGTATCATTTGCCCCAACATCATCAAGGATAGCAAATGTGTTTATACAAATGGATACCAATGGGGAAATAGGATTTTGTGCAAGAGGAAATAAAAGAAAATTAAACGATATACCAAAAGGTAAACATGAACTTTTTGATTATAGTTTAGATACAAGCTTAACAATCAAAGGTATTAATAGTGAAAACTATCAAGAACATTTGCCTACTATTGTTAAAGCTATTGAGTATTGCGACTATTCATTTGTTTAAAAAAAATAAGAAGGGAGTTAACGCTCCCTTTCTTTTTATTTAAAAACTCAATCTATAAAGACATGAAACAACTAGCAGAAGACCTAAGGGCAATCATAGCAAAGTATCCTCAAATAAAAAGCGAAGTTCAAGATTTTTATCAACTATGCAGAGATGAGATTGAGGAAGGCGGAAGTGAGATGCATGAGATTGAATTGTGTCGTGGTTCGGTTCAAGAATTGGTTGATGAGATTGAGAAGGGAAAATAATTCTTTTTATTTAAAAACTCAATCTATAAAGATATAACCAATTAAAACAAACCAAATGGCTACAGACTTAAGATGCCCAAATTGTCAAGATAATCTAGGCAAAGATACACAAAACCCAGGAATTACAAGTTGCGGAACTTGTGGAGAGGATAATATATTCAATCCTTATGGAGATACTGATGAGTTAACCGATGAGGAGATGACATTGTTTAAACAGAAAATGAGAAAGCGAAGGGGATATTAACTCCTTTCTTTTTTGTTGGATTAACAACACCTTACACGTTTTAATTCTTTTTAATTTTAATTTAAATCTATAAAAGAAAAACATTATGAGAATGGATATTTCAGATAAATTAAAAGGCGCAAAAGTAAAAATTAAAACAAACTTTATAGAAAAAGTTGAGTTAACAATTAGCCGTGTAGAAAAGTCCAATTTGTCAAAGTCAGGCGTATGCTTAATTTTTACAAATGGCACTTACGAAAACTATGAAAATATATTTGACATAGAATTTGTATAAGTTCTTTTTTTTAAAAAAATAAATCTATAAAGGTATAACAATC
>DATKZD010000243.1:0-2736 GCA_035528195.1 Elusimicrobiales bacterium | reverse complement strand
GAAATACCAATTATAACACTGCGTAAAATTGACTAAAATATTTTTCTTTTTAAAATCCCCCCCCTCGTCTTCCGTCCTGTGTTTTTAATGTATTAATCCAAGCAATACATTACACCCCCCACCTTTAATTCCTCCCCCGCAAGGGGGGAGGAGATATCCTATTCCCCCCTTAATAAGGGGGGTGAAAATGCATATCAAATTATGCATTTTCGGGGGGATTATTTCATAGAACTTTCCTATTTAAGCATTCCTTTGCCTAGTATCAAACGGGCGAAGGAGCCCCACATCCCGTGTCGTTGCGAGGAGCCCGTAGGGCGACCGCGGCAATCTATCAGAGCAAAATCCCCTATCTTCTTTAAACACCCTTCCTTATATTGGTATAATCACCTTATGGCAGTTAAAAGAATCCTAAAATACGGCGAAGACGTTCTGATGCGGAAAACAAAACCCGTAAATTTTGCCGAGATTAAAGCACATTTACCAAATATCCTAAAAGATATGTGGGATAGTTGCATTGCGGCAAAAGGAGCGGGGCTTTCGGCAAACCAAATAGGTCTGGATTTACGGCTTATTGTTGTGGTATTTACCGAGGAAGAAGTTGAAAAAAGATTCGTCTTTATGAACCCTAAAATAATTGATAAATCCGGTGAGGTAATTGAACCCGAAGGATGCCTGTCTATACCGGGCATATGCTGGAAAGTCAAAAGATATGAAAGCGTTAAAGTTTCCGCTTTAAACGCAAAGGGACTTCCCGTAGAAATAAATGCAAAGGGACTATTTGCAAGAATATTACAACACGAAATTGACCATCTAAACGGAAAAACATTTATAGACAAATTGTCCCCCCTGCATAAAATAAAACTAAAACCCGCCATAAAAAAACTTCGCCCGTACTGGCAGAAAACCGACGAATCAAAAGGTAAATTTTATGAAGGCCCTGTTTTTAGCGACTCCTGAATTTGCAATAAAATTTTTAGACCAACTGACTACAATTTGCGAAGTTGCTTTTGTGGTAACTAATCCCGATATGCCATCAGGAAGAGGGCAAAAAATAACTCCGTCAGCAGTTAAAACATATGCTCTAAAAAAGGGAATCAAAGTTTTAACTCCTAACAATCCCGACGAAATAATCCCGCAGGTTAAAGAAGCAAATCCCGATATTATAGTTACAGTTGCTTACGGAAAATTACTAAAAAAAGATTTTTTTTCGCTAGCAAAATTCGGCGCTTTAAATGTACATTTTTCGCTTTTGCCCAAATACAGGGGTGCCGCCCCCATACAATGGAGTATTATTAACGGAGAAACTTCTACCGGTATTACGATTTTTGAAATTGACGAAGGTATGGATACAGGGCCGATTTATAAACAAGTCAAAACAGAAATAATGCCAAGCGACGATGCTAAAACTCTCAGAGAAAAACTTGTCCTTTTAGCAGTAGGAGCGCTTAAAGAGACTTTACTGGAAATAAAAAACGCTACGGTAAAAAAAACACCTCAAAAAGGCGTTCCCTCTTACGCAAGGATTTTGACGAAAAAAGATGCGGAAATTAAAATCAATAGCCCTGCAGAAGAAATCCATAATAAGGTAAGAGGACTTTCGTTAGGGCCTCACCCATATGTGATAAGTTCCCTAAAGGGTAAAAATCTCCGTGTCCAAATTTTAGATACGGCGCTTGTCAAAGATAATTTTAAGGGTAGTAATTACAAGCCCGGTATGATTGTGAACGTTGAAAGAGATTTGGGCTTTTTAGTACAATGCCAAAGTAGTTTGTTGCTGATAAAGCATGTCCGCCCTGAAGGTAAAAACATAATTTCAGCTTGGGATTTTGCAAACGGTTACAATTTAAAGGCGGGCGATGTGTTTTGCGTTTAGTACAAATTTTAAGCAAACGTACGCAAAATTACGGTCAAACCGTAAATTTAAAAGAGAGTTTAATTAAATGGCTAAATGGAATTTTGAAATGCAAACGGTGCTAAATAAGATTAGGAACCTAACTCTTAATATATTTGAGATGTTGGGCGTAATTTGCGTTTTAGTAATACTTGGCATCATTTTCGTTATGTGGGGCTTTGAACCCATAATACACAGCAGAAGCGAACAGGTTGTACCCGATTTGCAGAATAAATCAGTTATGGCGGCATTAGACGTACTGGCAGAAAAAAAACTGGCAGTTAGAAAAGCCGGCGTAGAATTTGACAGTTCCGTTCCCGTCGGAGCAGTTATAAGGCAAATCCCTTCCCCCAACACAACGGTCAGGGAAGGAAAAATAATAAAGATTTGGCTAAGCCAGGGAGGAGAAGCCGTTTTTGCTCCCAACTTAATAGGACTGCCTCTTAGAAATGCTAACGTTGCGCTTCGGCAAAAACAATTGATTTTGGGCGAGGTAACCGAAGAGTATTCGCTAATGACGGAAAAAGGGCTCATAATAAATCAAACACCCAAACCTGATGAAAATTTAAGTAGAAATACTATGATAAACATCTCCGTTTCGGCAGGGATACCGCCTGCAAACATAATACTTATGCCGGATTTTAGGCAAAAAAAAGTAGAGGAAACAAAAAATTGGTCATCGGAAAACAGTGTCAGACTAAAAATTGTAAAAGATAAAGAGTCTGTATTTCCAAACGGTACCGTGATAGCTCAAAGTCCTACTCCCGATACTGTTATTAACAAAAATTCCAGCGTAACGGTTACCGTCAGCGGACGAAAATCGGATTCGGAGCAGAGAAATAAAT
>DATKZD010000242.1:0-6802 GCA_035528195.1 Elusimicrobiales bacterium | reverse complement strand
AACTAATGGCATTGGTTTGAATGCGCATATAATATCCGTAAGACAATCCCAACTCCATTATCTCAAAAAAATCTTTATGAAGAGTTACCTCCCCACCCGTTAACTGAAGATATTTGTTACCTATTTTTCCTGCTCCTTTTTTTTCAAAAAAATCCAGTACCTTTTTTATATCTTTCAAAACGATGTAATCATTTTTATCGGGTATAGATTCCTGAAAACAGTATTTGCAGTACGTGTTGCAACGGTTAGTTAAATTAATACAAAGACTATTTAACCAGTTTTCAGCGTATAACTTCTTCATACTCTCTCCTTATATATATATGTGCTTTTGTCACATTTTGCTTAAATAGCCCGTGTGATTACAAAATCTCACGGGCTATTTAAATTAGTAGTTTAGAAGTCAACCGTGTCGCCGCCCCACAAAAAATATTGCTCAATCATTTTGCCCTCCTTTTGTTGTTTGTTTTGAAACTATTGTTGATACTTTGTTTGCTAGTTTAGAAGTCAACCGTGTCGCCGCCCCACAAGAAATATTGCTCAATCATTTTAGCCTCCTTTTGTTGTTTGTTTTGAAACCATCACTAATGTTCACTTTTTGCAGTTCCCTCGCCAGGCTTCAAATTTATGGTGCTGAATTAATTATAACTAATTACTCTAACTAATGCAAATTAGTAATATAGCTAACTACTTTATACTACAAATCACTTTTTATGTCAAGGGGGTTATTAAATTTGTAAAATAATATTGAATCTGATTTTAAAGGCCAAGTTATGCTAGATAAAATTTACGACCCGAAACCTGTAGAAGAAAAACTAACCAAGCTATGGCATGGAAACAGACTGTTTATTTCCACCGTACCTGAAGATAAAACCAAAAAACCATTTGTTGTAGTTATTCCCCCGCCAAACATTACGGGCGCCTTGCATATGGGGCATGCGCTAAATAATACCATTCAGGATGTGTTGGTGAGGTTTAACAGAATGCAGGGACAGGAAGCTTACTGGGTACCGGGAACAGACCACGGCGGCATAGCAACGCAAAACGTTATAGAAAAAAATCTTGCAAAAGATAAAAAAATTTCGCGCCATCAGATGGGGCGAAGTAAATTTTTGGAGTATGCATGGAATTGGTACAAAGAGTGCGGAGACACAATTTTAAGCCAGCTTAAAAAACTCGGATGCAGTCTAGACTTAACTCCCGAAAATGTCCGATTTACTATGGATGACAAAAGGGCAAAAGCGGTTTTTACGGCTTTTGAAAAACTATGGGATAAAAAATATATCTACCGCGGAAAAAGAATGATTAACTGGTGCGTAAGATGTACTACCGCTTTATCCGATATTGAAGTGGAGCATGAAGAATTTAAAGCTAAACTGTACTATGTTCACTACCCGTCGGAAAACGGTGAAGGCATTACGGTTGCAACAACCCGTCCCGAAACGATGTTTGGCGACACAGCTATCTGCGTAAATCCAACAGATAAAAGATATAAAAATTTAATAGGTAAAAAAGTCCGCCTTCCTTTAACAGATAGATATATACCGGTTATAGCTGACAAAGAAATAGATTTAAAATTCGGTACGGGAGCTTTAAAAATTACTCCCGCCCACGACGTTACCGATTACGAGATAGGCAAACGCCATAAGCTTGAAACAATTAATACAATTTCGCCTGAAGGCGAGATGATAAACGTTGCTAAAAAATATCTGGGTTTAAAAAGAGAGCAGTGCAGAAAAATTGTTATAGAAGATTTAAAGGAGCAGGGATTTTTAAAAGAGGAAAAACCATATAAACATTCCGTCGGAATATGTTATAGATGCCATCAGCCCATTGAACCCGCCATAAGCGAACAATGGTTTGTAAAAATGAAACACTTGGCGGAACCCGCCGTTAAAGTTATTAAAGACGACAAAGTAAAACTTCATCCTATCTCGTGGAAAAAACCGATGTTGAAATGGCTTGAGAACATAGAAGACTGGTGTATTTCACGTCAAATATGGTGGGGACACAGGATACCCGTTTGGTACTGTAAAAAATGCAGTAGCAAAGGTTTGATTTTTAACGATGCAGGCGAACTTGCAAGAGTGGATTTTACAAAAGGAGTAACGCCTATTATTTCTTTTGAAAAACCTACAAAATGCACAGACTGCAAAAGTGATGATTTAATTCAGGATCCCGATGTTTTAGATACATGGTTTTCTTCGGGACTTTGGCCGTTTTCAGTTTTTAACTGGCCTGAAAAAACCAAAGAATTAGATTATTATTACCCTACCAACGTTTTATGCACAGGTTATGAAATTTTATATCTGTGGGTTGCCCGTATGATTATGATGGGACTGGAATTTATGGGCGAAATTCCGTTTACCGATGTTTATCTACACGGAATAGTGCGCGATAAAACAGGCAAAAAAATGTCTAAATCGCTTGGCAATGTTATAGACCCTGTGGACTTGATAGATAAATACGGCACTGATGCGGTAAGATTTTCACTTATTTCCCAGTCGTATGTAGGTAAAGACATACCTTTCGGGGAAGAATCCATAGTGGGAGCTAGAAATTTTTGCAATAAAATTTATAATACGGCAAGATTTGTATTGATGAACTTGCCTGAAGATAAAAAAATTCTAGAACTGCCAAAATCGGACAAAATGGATTTATCCGATAAATGGATTTTGGATAGATACAACAAAGTTATCAGCGGTACCCATTCCAAATTTAAAAGTTTTGATTTTGCGGACGTAAGCAATACGCTATACCACTTTTTATGGGGAGATTTTTGCGATTGGTATTTGGAAATTGCTAAACCCCGACTGCAAACTGAAGAAAAAGAAAATGTTTTAGCTATTTTGGTTTACGTCTTATACGGAACTTTAAAAGCGCTTCATCCCATTATGCCTTTTATTACCGAAGAGCTTGCCGACAATTTAAGACCTTGCATTGATAGTAACGCCAAATTCCTGCTTGAAGAAAAATATCCGAAAGCTGATAAAACTAAATTTAATAACAAAGCCGCCCAAGAAATGAACTTACTAATGGCGGTTATATCCGAACTTAGAAAAATACGCTCGCAATTTAATATCACCTCAAACATTAACATTGATGTGGTACTTGTTTCCGCCGGTAAAGAGCATTTGCAGACATTAGAGAAACATTCAAATTATATAAATCTGCTTGCAAAAATTAATGAGTTGAAAATAATTGAAAAATCTAAAAAGCCCGCACATTCCGCAATGTTCGTTTTATCAAACGTAAAAGGATACGTATTGCTTGAAGGCAAGATAGATTTTGAAAAAGAAAAAGATCGCCTTTTAAAAGAACGCACAAAACTTTTAGAGAAACTTGAGTACTACGGTGCGCAGCTTAAAAACGAAAAATTTATAAATAATGCTCCCAAAGAGCAAATAGAAAAAGTCAAAACAAATCTAAAGGAAACTGAACTTAAAAACTCCGAAATAAAAACCGCATTGGAAGATTTGAAATGAAGTTACTGATAGCTACAGGCAATAGCAACAAAGCTGGAGAAATTATTAAAATTCTTCCGGATTTGAATGTAACTTACCTTACGTTAAGAGATTTTCCCGATGTTAAAATACCCGAAGAAACAGGTAAAACTTTGCAAGAAAATGCAATTTTAAAGGCACAATCGGCTTGTAAACAAAGTAGAATTGCAAGTTTGGCCGACGACTCAGGACTTGAAGTGGATTTTTTAAACAATGCGCCCGGAGTTTACAGTGCGCGTTATGCGGGAGAAAACTGCAGCTATCTAGATAATAACAAAAAACTTTTACAAGAACTTAAAAATGTTCCTTTACCCGAAAGAGGCGCTCAATTTGTATGCGTTACAGTTGTTTATTTTCCCGACGGTAAAATGATAATGGAAAAAGGAATACTGCGTGGAAAAATAGTTTTAAAACCCAGGGGTATTAACGGCTTCGGTTATGACCCCTTATTCCAACCTAACGGTTTGAGCAAAACTCTTGCGGAACTTACTGCAGAAGAAAAAAACTCAATTAGCCACAGATTTTTAGCAGTTAAAAAAATCATTCCCGCCCTTAAAAAAGCAGTTTCTTTGTGGTAATTTATAATATTTGTGCAAATCTGCTATTTACCTATTAAACGTAAAAAATCTTCTTCGCCTATAATTTCAACGCCGAGTTTTTTTGCCTTTTCAAATTTACTGCCGGATTTTTCCCCGGCTACCACAAAAGAGGTATTTTTTGATACGCTTGAACTAAACTTACCGCCTAATTCTACCACTAATTCCTGAGCGCGGCTGCGGGTGACGGATTTTAACTCCCCAGTAAACACAAACGTTTTATTTTGCAGTTTTAAAGAATGCGATTTTTTTGGCTGGGTAAAATTTAACCCCTGCTTACGCAAATTTTCAACCAGTTTTACAATTGTCGGATTTGCAAAAAAATCTTTTACCGATTTTGCAACAATGGGCCCGACATCGGCGATATTTTCAAGTTCTTCCTGCGAGGCGGCTATAACGGAATCAAGAGTTAAAAATCGCCCTGCCAGCGTTTTAGCGGTTTTGGCTCCTACATGAACAATGCCAAGACCGTAGAGCAGTTTTTCAAGCGGGCGGATTTTGCTTTTAACTATTGCATCAAGTAAATTATTGGATTTTCTATCTTTAAAAAGTTCAAGGTTTAAAAGGTTAATTACGTCCAACCTGTAAATATCGGAAAAATCTTTAACAAGTTTTTGTTCCAAGAGCTGGTCTATTACGGCATCTCCCAGTCCGTCTATGTCCATTGCGTTGCGCGAGGCAAAATGTATTAGTCTTCCTTTTATCTGTGCGGGGCACGAGGGGTTTATGCACTTGTAGGCGACTTCTTCGGGTTCTTTAAATATTTTACTTTTACAAACAGGACAAAGCGACGGAAGTGGTATTTCCGTTTCTTTTCCGTTTCTTTTATCTAAAATGGGTTTGATAACTTTTGGTATTACGTCTCCTGCTCTTTCTATCAGTACCGTATCTTTTATTTTTATTTTTAGTCTTTGTATTTCGTCAAAATTATGCAACGTTGCATTTGAAATGGTAACGCCTCCGCAAACGACGGGTTTCAATTTAGCAGTCGGAGTTATCACGCCCGTTCTGCCTACCGAAAAAATTACGTCTTCTAAAACGGTAACCGCCTGCTGGGCGGGATATTTAAATGCCATTGCCCATCTGGGACTTTTTGCGGTAGTGCCTAGCGTTTCTCTTTCTTTGAAATCATCTACTTTTACCACAAGCCCGTCAATTTCGTAAGGAAAATAATTTCGCTTCGGTTGGGTTTCGTTATAGAAATTTATTACCTCTTCAATGTTTTTGCATACCGAACGTACGGGACAGACCAAAAATCCCCACAATTTACATTCGTCTAGGAAATCGTTATGTGATATCGGAGAATTTTGGGTTTCCATTACACCGAAAGAATGCGCAAAAAACGTCAGTTTTCTTTTCGCGGTTATTTTAGAATCTTTTTGTCTAAGCGATCCCGCAGCAGCGTTTCTAGGATTTGCAAACGGCTCCAAACCCGAAGATTTTTGTTCTTCGTTAAGTTTTTCAAAATCCGTTTTTTCTATAAAAACTTCTCCGCGGATTTCAAGCCTGCCCTTTAAGCTCTCCCGTAATTTATGCGGAATAGATTTGATGGTTTTGGCATTTGATGTAATGTTTTCGCCTACAAATCCGTTACCACGCGTAGCGGCGGTAGTAAGTACGCCGTCGTCATATATCAGCGTGCAGGAAACTCCGTCTATTTTTGCCTCAGATATAAGACGGTTTGGTGATTTGTTTAATATTTTGGAAATTCTTGTGTACCAGTCTTTAATGTCGCGCTCGGAATATGAATTATCTAACGAAAGCATAGGGACGCTATGACTTACGGGCGTAAAATCTTTGGAAGGTTTGCCTCCTACTTTTTGCGTTGGGGAATCGGGCGATGCAAATTCGGGATATTTTGCCTCCAAAGCTTTTAGACGCTCAACTAAATCGTCGTATTGTTTGTCGCTTATTTGCGGGCTATCAAACTCATAGTAGAGTTTATTATGATTAGCTATTTCTTTTTTAAGTTTTTTTATTTCTTCCTGTGGATTCATATTTTTTGTTTAAAGGTTTTCTGCTTTCTCATCCCCCCTCTTTAACAAAGAGGGGTTGGGGGTGATTTTAAATAGTCGTAACAAAATAAAATCCCCCTTTCTTTCCCCCTTTGTTAAAGGGGGAGAGAAGGTAGGGGATAGATAAAATAGCAAAAGTATGATGCATAGCTGTAAAATTAACACTCCCATTTACTTACGGGGTTTTCTTTCGTCTTTTATTTTATCTAAAACGCCGTTGATAAATTTACTGGATTTATCCGTAGAGTATTTTTTTGCAAGTTCTATTGCTTCGTCTATCACTGCTGCAATGGGAATATCGGGTACGTATATCAACTCAAAACTTCCAAGTCTAAGTATGCACCTATCTACCTGCGACATTCTCTCTATAGTCCAGTTTGTGGCATATTTGGATATGACGCTGTCTATGTTTTCAGAATTTTCTAATGCTCCGCTTAGCAAGCTATCTGCAAAAACGGCAGTTTTTTCATCAAGTTCGGATTTTAATTCTTTTAGGATAATAGTGGCTTTTTGGTAATCTAAGTGACCGGCATCGGTAAGGTACAATGCCTGAAGGCAGTATTCTCTAGCTAATCTTCTTTTAGTCATATTTGATAAGTTTCTTGCAAAGAGCGTTCATATCTGACTATTATACCAAAAACATTTGCTTGAGTTGTATCTTTTTGTTAGACTTTTGAATACGCAGGGCAGA
>DATKZD010000241.1:0-7955 GCA_035528195.1 Elusimicrobiales bacterium | reverse complement strand
TTAATTTCTTTATAAAGATATTTCAACTTTCTGTTAATTGCAAAAGCAGGCGTTTCCAGTCTATTAAAAAGATATTTTTTCCATTGGTTTAAGGGTGCGCCCCGTTCAAGTGCAGATTTTAATTTATTAAACACAGACTTTGATGCCGTTATTTGTTTTCGCGATGGAATTTTTACTTTATCGTAGACGTCTTTGGTTGAAATGGAAAAACCGGGATAAACTATCACTAAAAATAAGGGGGTTTTTTTTACGTTTAGCGGAAATAAATCTTCACCTACTCCCCCCGCCGCAGAAAAAGTATTTTTGCAGAGAAAAAAGGGTACGTCCGCTCCAAGAGCGGCGGCTATTTTAAAAAGTTTTTTGTTTTTTGCGGGATTTTGCGTTTTGCCCGAAAGAGCGTAAAGTCCCATTAGGACGCTTGCCGCATCCGACGATCCTCCGCCAAGCCCTGCGCCCGATGGAATATTTTTTTCAAGCACGATATTTATGCCTTTTGTAAATGCGAATTCTTTTTTAAATTGTTGAGCCGCTTTGACTACGATGTTGTCTTTTGCGCTAGGCAGGGGACACCCGCAATTATTTATCACTTTTAGCGATATGCCTTTTTTAGATTTAAGCGATTTGACGGTAAGTTTATCAAAAATTTCAACTTTGGCAAAAACGGTATTTATATTATGGTAGCCGTCCGGACGTTTGCCCAAAGTTTCCAAAAACAGATTTATTTTTGCGGGCGCAAGTAAATGTATTTTTTTCATTGTTGTGTTTCTTGTCTTCAACGTTTGTCTTTGAACTTATTGATAAAGTATTAAACTATTTAGCTGATTTATAAATTTTAGACGTTTTTCTAATTAAATACTATATTTTTTAAATTTGATAGTTAAAATTTGACCGAGCTATCAAATGCGTTAGCATTTTTTCGAGCAGGGAATTAATTCAGCGTAATAAGGATTTTGCTATTTCAGCGACTGGGAAATAATATAATCCAAATCTAATACGGTAATTAAGCCATCGCCGTCAATATCGCCATTTTCCAAAGTCCCAGCGCATTGGTGGCAGTAATAAATGGTTTTTAGATATTTTTTTTCGGCAAGCGGAGGAATAACATCAAAAAATTTCTTTTCCCTAGATAGTCTGCTTTTAAAAAAAGTATACAGCCCCTTATTCCATTTGCCCCCTGCACCATTACAGCGAGAACACGCCCAAATTTGGTTATGTATGCCTAAAATTCGTTCACAGGTTTTGCATCTTGAATTAATATTTATGGATTTGGGCACAAGGTGTTCCCATTGCAAATTTTCAAGCCCATCACAGTAAATACATTTTTTATCGGACTGGACAAACTGTTTATCTTCCCGAACAATATCCGACCATGATTTTTTACCGCTTTGCAATTCGCGAAAAGTCTTTTTAATGAAACCGTAATGTTTACTTTTCGCCTCTTTTCCGTTTGCGCAGCCAAAGGCACTGCGTGCAATAATTTTTGCATACTGAAAAAATATCTGGTCTTTTATAGTTTTAACATCTCTATCTGGCATATTAATTTATTAACTTCACATTTCAAGTTTTAATTTTTTGGTATTCATAACCATCTAATAAAAATTCACAAAAATTAAATTATTTTACCCCAAGACAAGACGTGTTGAGGTAAGGTATATCTTGATGGGTGAGAACATATATTGAATTATATGTTCGAAAATTCCTCTTTTAAAATCGTATATCCGAACCGAAATACAACAATCACCTTATTTCGGATCCGCCATTTTGTAAAACAAAATGGCGAGATCTCGCCAAATTTCGTGTAACGAAATTTGGCGGAGGGGGTGGGATTCGAACCCACGAAAGAGTTTCCTCTTTACCGGTTTTCAAGACCGGCGCCTTCAACCGCTCGGCCACCCCTCCTAAAAAGTAATTGAAAACTTAAAAAGACTATATCAAAAAATCGTACCGCTACCTGCATCGCTATATTGTAAAAATTTATGCCTCACACTAACAAGAGCAGGCAGTAATTCGCTTATCAAATTTCATACAATGTAGCTTATGAAAAGCGCAAAAAAACAACCCGTTGTTTTAATAGTAAGAGACGGATGGGGAATAGCTCCGCCATCTCCACGCAACGCAATATCCGCCGCCAACACCCCAAACATAGACGGGTATCTAAAAAAATATTCAAACTCACGACTGAAATGCTCGGGCGAAGAAGTGGGGCTTCCAAAAGGATATATGGGCTCTTCCGAAGTGGGACATTTAAATATGGGAGCGGGACGCATAGTCCTACAAGAACTTAAAAAAATAATGTCCGCCATAGAAGACGGTACCCTCTACGATAAACCCGCTTTTAAAAACGCAATAGATAATGCCGTAAAAAATAATTCCGCACTTCATCTAATGGGGCTTGTGCAGGACGAAGGCGTGCACGCTCATCAAGACCATCTTTTTGCCATAATGAAACACGCAAAAGAAAAAGGCATAAAAAAAGTTTATATACATTTTTTTGCCGACGGAAGAGACACCCCTCCCCAAAGCGCATTGCATTACATAGACGAAACCGAAAATAAAATCAAAGAAATCGCAATTGGACAAATTGCAACCGTAACGGGACGTTATTACGCAATGGACAGAAGTAAAAACTGGCAGTTAACCGACCAAACATATAATGCCATCACAAAAGCCGAAGGCATAAAAGTAAAAACCGCAAGGCAGGCAGTAGAGCGGGCATATACCGAAGATAAAAATCCTGACGGTAGTCCCATTACCGACGAATATATCCGCCCCACTATTGTAGGTGACTATCACGGCGTAAAAAACGGCGATAGCGTAATACATTTTAACTTCAGACAAGATAGAGCCATACAACTTGCCAAAGCATTTGTAGAAAAAAACTATGAAGGTAAAATAGACTACAAACCCGAAATAGTTTTTTGCGGACTTACCCGCTACTACGATACTTTCAAGTACAACGCACTGCCCCCTATGGACGAAGATATGGGAATGAAAAATTTATTGGGCGAGGTAATATCTGCATCGGGACTTAAACAATTGCGTATTTCGGAAACGCAAAAATTCCGTCATGTAACTTCTTTTTTTAACGGCAAATTGCTAAAACCCTACCCGAACGAAGATCGCATAGAAATAAAAGGTACAATTGATCCTTCCGAATTTGCGGTGTATCCGCAAATGAATGCGTTAGATATAACACAGGAAATAGAAAGGCAAATAGAACTAAAAAAATATGATTTTATTTTAGTTAATTTTGCCAACTGCGATATGGTAGGGCATACCGGAATTTTTAAATCAGTCATAAAAGCAGTGGAAACTGTAGACACCTGCACGGGACGGGTAACCCAAAAAGCGTTGGATAATGGCTACACCGTGCTTATAACTGCCGACCACGGTAATGCCGAAGAAATGGCAGAGGAAAAAACGGGAAACATAAAAACCGCCCATTCCATAAATCCCGTGGAACTTATAGCAATAAACAAAAATGCGGATATTAAACTTAAAACCGAAGGCATATTATCCGATATCGCCCCCACCGTACTTGAACTTTTAGATATAAAAATTCCAAAAGAAATGACGTCCCAAAATCTCATCATAAAATGACAAAACTTGAGTTTATAAAACTAAAAGTTTTTGCAAATTCCAAAAAAAACTGTATAATCCAAATTAGCAGGGACACTTTTAAAGTGTATGTAAAACAAAAAGCCGTAGGGGGAGCGGCAAATAAGAAAGCGCTGGAACTTTTAGCAGATGCGTTGCAGATAGAAGCAAAAAAACTAAAAATCATAAAAGGCGCACAAAGACCCAATAAAATAGTCAAAATTCTATGAAATGCCGAACGAAGTATTGCATTGCGATTTTTATAACGATTTTAGTCCTGACTCTTGCGATGTTGGGATATAAAGCGTATCTTATAAAAACTAAAAAAAAATCTCCCTCGTACCGCACGTGGGGTTATAGAACGGCTCCCATAAAAATAGAAGTTTTTTCTGACTTGGAATGCCCCGCCTGTAGCAACATTCACAAAGAGTTAAATGACTTAAAGGAAAAATATCCGGGTAAATTTACGATAACTTTCAAACACTTCCCTCTTAAAATGCATAAATGGTCATTTTATGCGGCAGTAGCTGCGGAATGTGCGGGAGAACAAAACTCCTTTAACGACTACATAGACGAATTATACGCAAACCAAGCCGACTGGTATAATTTGGGAGATGTTGCTGCCTACCTTATAAGTACAGCTGAAAATTTGGTTTTGGATATGCCGAAGTTTTATAAATGTTTATCGTCCGAGCAAACGTATAAAAAAGTTCAGTCGGATTTTGACGAAGCATTAAAAAGAAATGTCCCTGCCACTCCGTCTTTTTTCATAAAAAAATCAGAAGTAATGAATTTTAGAAAATTTAGAAGGGAATTATCAAAACGGATTAAGGAATATGAATACAGAAAAACTGAAAAATAAATATAAAAAACAACTGCTTGCGCTCTGGATTTTGACAAGGCTTGCGTTAGGAATTACATTAATAGTTTCAGACGCTCATATGTATGGAAATTCTAAACCTGATTTTAAAATAATACTATCGGGCTTAAAGGTGCCCGGATTTTTCATACACATTATATGGCTTGCCCTGCCGTGGGTAAAGCTTTACATAGGCGGATTTATAGTTTTGGGCATATTTACCAAAACTTCGGCCTTAATGTCTGCGGGATTTCACGCGCTTTCAATTATCGTTCTGCTTTATATAAAGTTTGCGGAAATAAGAGTATATTCAACCCCCTGTTCCGTACTTGCTTATTCTAATTGTTCTTCGGCACTAACTTTCAATACTTTTTTAATACTGCTTTCAATGGGGATTTATTTTTTTAACTCCAGTCAGTTTACTTTTGACGGATGGGTAAAGAAAAAGGGAAATTAGAAAATTGGGAAATCAGCTAAAACGCCGCATTAAAGTTTTATCATTTTTGAGCTTTTATTTTAGAAAACATATCGTAGAGTATTATTGAAGCGGCACAAGCGGCATTTAAACTTTCCACTTTAGAGTTTTGAGGAATGGAAACTAGCTCATCGCAATGTTTTTTAGTTTGGGGACGGATACCTTTGCCCTCCGAACCTATTACCAAAACTGACGGAGTATTGTAATTCGTTTTACCTATATGCTGACCTTTTGCGTCAGCACCGTAAATCCAGTAGCCGTTTTCTTTTAAAGTTAAAAGCGCCCAGTTTAAATTAGATACTTCAACTATGTTTATGTCTTCCAACGCTCCGCTTGCGGATTTAAAAACGGACGGAGTTATACCGGACGTACGGTGATGGGAAAGTGCGATATATTTCACGTCTAAAGATACTGCAGTTCTTATCATAGCGCCTAGATTTTGAGGGTCGGTTATTTCGTCAACGGCAAGCCACATTGATTTCTTTTTATTTTTATCAAGTGAAATTGCCTCGTGAAGTGTAAGTTTATTGATGGGTTCAACATAAGCCACAACACCTTGATGGTTACTATTAGATGAAAGTCTGTCTAAATCCCTCGTTGTCTTGCGAAGCACTTTTATTTTCTGTCTTTTAGCAAGTTTAACAACGCGTGAAACTTTAGGGTTAGTTTTTCCTTCATCAACAAATAGGGTAAAAACGCTTCTGGAACGCTTTACCAAAATATGGGTAACGGGATGAATTCCGCAAATTACATCTTTTTGATTTGACATTTTATTTCCTGTTTAACGTTTTTGAAATTTTTTACTATTTTTAATCATAGGATTTTGTGACCGACGCAGACATCGTTACATCACTTAAAATCCGGGTTGGCAAAACTTGTGCCGACTCCCAAGGCAACTTTTATCTCTTCACTATCTAGACTTACCCTTCTAAGATTTCTTACGGCGTCTTCTATTTTAACGTAGTTAATATCCATACCTCTTAACGCAACCATATACCCAAACTTTTTTTCATTAATTAATTTTACTGCATGAACGCCAAATCTCGTGGCAAGCCATCTGTCAAAAGGAGTGGGAGTTCCGCCTCTTTGCACGTGCCCCAAAACAACTACTCTAGTTTCGGCACTGCATCCTTTTTCTATTATATCGGCTATTTTATAACTTATACCGCCAAGCCTTATCGGATCGGTTGAGCCCTCAACTTTTTTTTGTACAGTCATATTGCCGGATTTATCTACCGCACCCTCAGACACTACCACGATACTGTATGTTTTGCCTTTTTTGACTCTTGCGGTAATAGCTTTGCATATTTCTTCTTCGTAAAAGGGAATTTCAGGCAGTAAGATAATATCTCCACCGCCGGCTATGCCCGACCTTAATGCTATCCATCCCGCATAACGTCCCATAGTTTCAACTATCATAACTCGGTTGTGTGATTCTGCGGTAGTGTGGACTCTATCAATAGCTTCGGTTGCAACATTTAAAGCTGAATCAAAACCGAAAGTTAAATCCGTTGCGGCCAAATCATTATCTATGGTTTTAGGAACACCAACTACATTTAAACCTTTTTCCACAAGTTTCTGCCCTATAGACAGAGTTCCGTCACCGCCTATCACTATTAGAGCGTCTAATTTATTGGTTTTGTAAACCCCCACTGCCATATCCGACATATCTTTGGGCGCACTGCTTGACCCAAAAGGAGTAAGCGTATATTTAAAAGGGTTTGCTATATTACTTGTGCCAAGTATGGTACCGCCGTGCGTAAGTATTCCGGATACATGTCTGTCCCATAAATCAACCGAACGGTTTTCTATAAGCCCTTTGTAACCGTCCCTAAAACCTATTACACGCCATCCCAGTTTTAAGGCGTATTTGGCAGCAGCTCTAACTACGGCATTAAGTCCGGGACAATCTCCGCCGCCTGTTAAAATTCCTATTTTTTTTGACATAATCCTCTCTCCCCAAAATTCTATCGTATACTAATAGATTAGCAAAATACAAGTTTCTAATCATTAAAGCGGAATAAGCATCGCAAAACCCTCAAACTGCTTGATTGTTTTCCAAGCAAAGTTATAGAATCAAATCGTAGCTGGGGGATGCCATTGAATGTACATATTTAAACGCTCGCCGTTAATATCTCAATACCTACTTATACTCATTTTAACTATAGCACTGCCTGCTTATGCTCAGGAAACGGAGGATAAGCAGCTAAACGATTTTATAACCTACGCTTTGGAAAATAACCCGCAACTTAAAGCTTCCTACAACAAATATCGGTCTGCCGAATATAAAATAAAATTTACAAAAGGACTTCCAAACCCCGTGTTTCAATACGGTCATTTTTTTAAAAGCATTGAAACCAGGACGGGTCCTCAGGAAAATAAATTTGGCATTTTTCAAAAAATACCTTTCCCGGGCAAACTGGGGCTAAAGGGGAAAATACAGAAAAAGCAGTCCGAAATACTAAGGGAAAGATACGATAAATTAAGGCAAAAAATTATCACAAGAGTGAAAAACACTTACTATGATATTTTCTTCGTAGATAAGGCAATTGAAGTTACGCAAGAGGAAAAAAGTATTCTTGAAAGCATTGAAAGCGTTGCAAGAAGAAGATATGAAAGCAATTTAGCGCACCAACAGGATGTTATTAAGGCCCAGGTGGAACTTTCTAATTTAACCGCCAGGCTACTGCTGCTGCAACAAAATAGAAAAAGCACTGTTGCCCGTTTAAATACTATTCTAGCCCGTGAAGCAGACTGGAAAATTGAAAAAATTAATGAAATTAAAATAACAAATTTTGAGTACGAACTGGACGATTTAAAAAACATTGCTTTAAAACAAAGCCAAGACATAACGGCACTTACACTCCAAATGGAACAATCGGCACAAGCAAAAAAACTTGCTAAAAAAAATTATCTGCCCGACTTTACTTTAGGAGTAGATTACATACAAACGGGCGAAAGAGACATTGCCGTAGCAGATAACGGAAAAGATGCAGTTGTAGGCATAGTGAATCTAGAGCTTCC
>DATKZD010000240.1:0-2027 GCA_035528195.1 Elusimicrobiales bacterium | reverse complement strand
TTTATTGCCCTTAACGGCCTTCCTTCCTTTCACTTTTTCATGGACGTCTGCAAAGACTTTATTGGCATCAATTTTATCGGAGGTGTGTATTACTAAATCAAACATATCTTGTGTTGCAAACCATTGGTAACTATGACCAATTCCGATTTGTTGCGCTTCCATAACGCGTTGTATCATAGCATCTGAAAGTTGTTTACCTGTCTTATAATGTCCCGAAAGATACTTTACCACTTGAGGCGAAGTCAGCCAGTTTTCAGACATCATAGAAGGCACCTCTATGAAATCATGAGCCGCATAAAAACTGCGTCCGTAATATCCGTATGGAGATTTGCTAAACAAACCGTGTATGGCATGGCCGAATTCATGGTAAAAACTTGATATTTCTTCCAAGTCCACAGTTGTTTTATCAACGGTAAACATTAAAAACGCCACAGGTTTTTGATAACTGCCGTCTTCAAGGCGTCTGTAACTTATCATATGTTCGCACTGGGCGTGAGTATATTTGCCGTCACGCGCAAATAAGTCCATATAGAGATATCCTGTAACTTTGCCGTTTTCTTTTACACGGTATGCCAAAACATCAGGATGAGGTAAGGGAATGTTTGCTTTTTCAAATTTTACCCCGAAAAGTCTGCCAAACATATCAAGTGATTTGCGTATGGTCTGATAGGTTGGAAAATATTCTCTGACTTTTGCCATATCTACGTTTAGACTTTTCTTTTTGTACTGGTCGGCATAATATCCCCAGTCCCATTCGTTTAAGGTAACTGCCAAATTATCCCCTGTCATTTCCCTTTTGACTTTGAGAAATTTATCATCATCCATAGCGGCTTTAATTTTTAGCTTGGTGGTCAGCCCTGATACAAAATCCATTGCATTTTTAGTAGTTTTAGCCATTTTGCTTTTTAATGCATAATCGGCATAGGTTTTGTATCCCAAAAGTTTTGCAAGTTTAGAGCGAAGGGCAACGACTTTTTCAAGAATTCTAACGTTTTTCGTTCCGCCATTGCCCACAAAGTTACGCTCAGCTTCTTCCCTTCTTTTTTGAATGGGAAAAGTTTGCAGAAACGAAAAATAAACAGGACGCATTGTAATGTCAACTTTATATTTTCCACCGTCCTCTATCAGTTTGTCCTTTAATGCGCCTTTTAGGTATTTTACTTCGCTCTTGTCTAGGTTCACATAAGCTTTTGCTTTGTTTAGGTTTGCATTAAAAACAATCTGGAAATCAATTATCTCACCTATAATTTTCTTAAATTCAGCCTGTTTTTCGGGCGATAAATTTAAACCGTTTTTCTCAAACTGGTACATTATCTTGTCTGTAACATGTTTTTGCGATTTAGTCAATTTCGGTTTTTTATCTAAATAGCTTTTTAAAGCACCGTATAAATCGCCTCTCATAAAAGTGTCTACCATATATTTTTCACGGATAGATATTACCTTTCCACCTGCATCACGAATAGGCTGTGTTACACCATAATCGGCTGCCATTAAAAGGGTCAACGTTCTATCGTCAAATTCTCCCATAGCACTTTCAAGCGCAAATATGGTATTAGAGAAAGTCTTTTTAGCAGTCGGAATCTTTACTATATCTGCTATTTTTTCGTCTAGATATTTTTGAGCATCTTTGGTGATGGAAAGCATTTTCGCAGGTTTAGAATCAAAGCGCAAATATCCTTGTTTTGTCTTTAGCGGGTTTGAAGTTTTGTATGCCATAGAGTTTGCGACACAAAAAACAGCTACCAGCATTGCTGTCGTTAAAGCATTTCGCATTACGTCCTCCTTATGATTTTTGGGTTCTATCCATATAATAGGAAAATACCAGGTATTTCTCAACTAATAAAATGAAAAATGCGTATTGTTGTTACTTTTTAAGTTTTTTGGCTATTTCAGCGACGTATTTACCCTGAAATTTAGCGCCCTCAAGCTCTATTTTAGACGGTTGCCTTGAGTTATCTATACCGGCAATAGTGGTTGCTCCATAAGGCGTACATCCGCTGATTTCCTCCATATTATGCTGCCCCTTA
>DATKZD010000239.1:0-8142 GCA_035528195.1 Elusimicrobiales bacterium | reverse complement strand
AAGAAAACCGTGGCTATTACGTATTGAGAAAAATTAAGTAAAGCTAGTTTTACAATTGGAGTCTTATCGGTAAAATCCCCCTGCGCAATATACTGAATGCGCAGGGGGATTTTTTTGCTCAAAACCTCCGCTACTCTGTTTGCTATAATATGGAGATAGAGCCGTTGAAGTATTGCCCAATAAACCTTAAATGGAAAGTAATATGAAATTAAAAAAAAACAATATAGAAACAAAAAAAATAAGTAAACTCCCCGTAGTGTTTTTAGCTTTTTTTATTGTGTTTATATGTAATGCGTATTCTCAAAAAAATACCCCCGAACAAACGCAAACCGAGCAAACTGGGCAGACAAGGCAAACCGAGCAAGCAGAAAAAATAAAATTCCCAAAAATTGACAGATATCCGACAGAAAATACTTCAATAAAATACTGGACAGAAAAACAGTTGGCTTTAGAATTTCCATCTTATAATTCTCAATATCCTTTTTCTGTAGATTTGCGTAATGGAGACATAAGCAAAATTAATTTATCAGATAAATTACAAGATTTACTACACGCAGATTTTGACAGTAAAACCAAATGGCCAAAAAAACTTCCTAAAAAATTTAATCCAAATAAAATAATGGAAATTGGCAAAAACCCCGGATTAAACGTAAGAAAATTACACAAACAAGGCATAACAGGTAAAGGAGTAGGTATAGCAATAATAGATAGAGACCCATTGCTAGTCGGACATGGAGAGTATAAAGATAGAGTTAAACTGTATGAGGAAATTAACATACGCAAAGATAAATGTTCCGATGCCTTGAATCACGGACCCGCGGTTATTTCTATTGCGGCAGGTAAAAAAACAGGCGTAGCACCAAAAGCTGATTTATATTTTATTGCCGCTACTTATAGCAAATGTTTGGACAAATGGGTAAATTGTAGATGTGCAAAAGATATTCCCAGTAAACGTGCATATATATGGGGAGACACAGCTTGTGATGCATCAATAATCGCAAAAGCAATAGACAGGATAGTTGAAATCAATAGACAACTTCCAAAAAACAAAAAAATAAGAGTAATTTCGATATCTAAAGGAATTAACCCAAACGATAAAGGCACTGCGGACTTTTTAAACTCTGTTCAAAAGGCACAAGAAGCAAATATATTCGTAATAATCGTATCCATGGGTTTATATTCTGACTTTGAAATTGCACCGCTTGGAAGAGATCTGTTATCAAATCCCAACAAAGTACCTTCGTATAAAATAGGAAAATATTTGGAACAATTTTATTTCTCTCTTCAAGTTAGAAGAGATAGTATTAATGCAATACTTAAATTCCCTATGGACGCGCGCACTACCGCAAGTCCGACAGGTGTTAATGATTATGTTTTTTATTCCGAAGGAGGGATGAGTTGGGTTGTTCCATGGGTTGCGGGATTGTATGCGTTGGCATGTCAGGTATATCCGGAAGTTACGCCTGAGTTATTTTTTGAACTAGCGTTTAAAACCGCAAGTACAAATACTATTAAGCATAAAGGTAAAAAATATAAACTTGAAAATATCGTAAACCCGGTGAAGTTGATAAAGGAATTGAAAAAATTGAGTAGGAGGGCAAAATAAAATCCCCCTTCAATTCCCCCTTTACAAAGGGGGAAAGATAAGGGCTTAAAACAAAGAAAATTTAAATAATAATTATGAAAAAGAATTGGCAAAAAAAACACATAATATTTTCTCCCTTTGTAAAGGGAGAATAAAAAGAGGGATTTAATAAAGTGTTAAACTACGATGGAAAGCTAAAGCATCTTGCTAGAAATCTAAGAAGTAATATGACCGAAGAAGAGACAATTCTTTGGGCGCATATAAGAAATAAAAAAATAAAAGACACTAGTTTTTACAGGCAAAAAATAATAGGCAATTATATAGTTGATTTTTATTCCAGCAAGGCAGGGTTAATCATAGAAGTAGATGGCGGTGGACATTACAATGATGAGTACGTAAGAAAAGATGGGCAAAGAGATTTGTTTTTAAAAAAGCAGGGTTTTAAAGTTTTAAGGATTAGTAATTTAGATATTAGAAAAAATTTAGATGGGGTTTTGACTAAAATATATGAGGAAGTTTAAATCCCCCCCCCTTTGACAAGGGGGAGAACGTAAACCCAATATGAACAACTTTAAAAACTATTTAAATTCAAAAGCGGAAATCGTTGAAAAAGCGTTGGATAAATATATAAAACAATCCAAAGACGCCCCGCAAATAATAATTGATGCAATGCAATATTCTTTAAATGCCGGCGGAAAACGTCTGCGTCCTGTTTTAGTTATGTTGGGCGCAGAATGTTTTGGCGTAAAACCATCGTGCGTTTTGCCCTGCGCCTGTGCCGTAGAGATGATACATACCTATTCGCTCATACACGACGATATGCCTATTATGGACAATGATTCCCTTCGACGCGGAAAACCCACAAACCATAAAGTTTTCGGCGAAGACGCAGCACTGCTTGCAGGCGACGGTCTTTTAACTTATGCTTTTGAAACCGCCGCTCAAAACGCAAAGCAAGCGGGAGCTGTAAATACGCTCAAAGCAATATCGCATCTTGCATATTCGGCAGGTATAAACGGTATGGTAGGCGGACAGGTTTCCGATATCTATGCCGAAAATTTAACTAAAAAGACAAGTGCGCGCATTTCAAAGTTACTTAAAAAAAATTATTTCAAAAATAAAAAACCGGGTTATTTTCTACTACCCAAAAATCAAAAACTAACCAAAGAAAATCTGTTGTTTTACGTTCACGCTCATAAAACCGCAGAACTTATAAAAGCAAGCGTACAAATGGGAGCAGCGCTTGCAGGCGCAAAAAACAGCGACTTTAAAAATATAACCGAATACGGAAAGTCTATAGGAATGGCATTTCAGATAACCGATGATATTTTAGACGTTACGGCATCTGCCAAAAAACTGGGTAAATCCACAAGTGACGATAAACTTAAAAAACTTACCTTTGTAACACTTTTCGGACTTGACGAAGCAAAAAAACAGGCGCGAAAATATATCCTAAAAGCAAAAAAATCACTGGGTAAAATAAAAACCGCAAACGGCAAAATAAAACTTTTATACGATTTAGCAGATTTCATTTTAGAAAGGAGTTACTAAATGTTAAAAAATATCCAAAGCCCGAAACACTTAAAAGACATAAAAAAAGAATTACTCCCCCAACTTTGCGAAGAGATACGGGAAAAAATAATTTCTACCATTAGCAAAACCGGCGGACACTTAAGTTCCAGCTTGGGAGCAACTGAAATTATAACCGCACTGCATTATGTCTACGATACGCCAAAAGACAAAATTGTTTTTGATACTAGCCATCAAACCTATGCGCATAAACTGCTTACCGGCCGATACGAGAGTTTTGACACCATAAGACAGTACGGAGGAATTAGCGGTTTTACAAAACGCGAAGAATCCGAATTTGATACTTTTGGCGCAGGGCATGCGTCTACTGCTCTTTCGGCAGCTCTTGGTATGGCGGTTGCCCGTGATAAAAAAAACCAAAACAACAAGGTTGTAGCGGTAATTTCCGATGGATGTATGACTGGCGGAATGAGTTACGAAGCGCTGCAAAACGCCGGACAAATAGGTTCGGATATGACGGTAATTTTAAACGATAACCAAATGTTTATATCCAATAGAGTCGGTGCGCTGGGAGCATTTTTGACGAAATTATTATCTAAAAATGCAATTCAGATTGCAGAGAACAAAATGGAAGGTTTCCTAAAGAGATTTGAATTTTGGGGAGCGGGAATTATCCGCGTAGTCAAACGCGCAAAAGTACTTCTTTTTCCCGGTATGCTTTTTGAAGAAATGGGCTTTACCTATTTAGGTCCCATTGACGGACATGATATAAAAAAAATGGTTGACGTTTTGGAGCGGGTAAAAAAACTAAAAGGCCCTGTTGTATTGCATGTAGTAACCAAAAAGGGAAAAGGGTATCCTCCTGCAGAAGAAAAACCTACCGCATATCACGGTCTTGGCATTTTTGATAAAGAGACAGGCAAAACGCAGAAAAAATCGACAGTATTGAGTTATACTCAAGTGTTTTCGGACGCTATCGTAAAACTTGCAAGTACCGATTCTAAAATTGTAGCGGTAACGGCCGCTATGCCCGAAGGTACGGGACTTGATAAATTTAGGGATAAATTTCCAAACCGTTACTTTGATGTCGGCATAGCGGAAGGACACGCCGTTACTTTTGCCGCAGGTATGGCATGCGAAGGATTAAAACCCGTAGTTGCAATTTACTCTACATTTCTACAAAGAGCTTACGACCAAATAATACACGACGTATGCCTGCAAAACTTACCTGTTATATTTTGCTTAGACAGAGCGGGCGTAGTAGGCGAAGACGGCCCCACGCATCACGGAACTTTTGATTTGAGTTATCTTAGAAACATTCCTAATTTGTCTATCATTGCGCCGTCTGATGAAAATGAACTTCGCAATGCCTTATATACCGCAATAAATTTAGGCGCTCCTTGCGCAATAAGATATCCACGCGGAGCGGGGCTTGGAAAAAAACTAGATGAAGAGTTTAAACAAGTACCTTTTGGGCAGGGTCAGTGGCTTAAAAAAGGTAAAAACTTAAACATTTTAGCTTGCGGTAACAGAGTATATCCTGCTTTAAAGGCAAGTGAACTGCTGGCAGAAAAAAATATAAACGTCGGAGTTATTGATGCGCGCTTTGTTAAACCTTTAGATACTAAAATTATTGACGAAGCGCTAAAAACTTCCAAAAATTTAGTAACCGTAGAAGACAACGTTTTAATAGGGGGCTTTGGAGCAGGAGTAGGCGAGTATTTATCCGATAAAAACATAAAATGCAATTTATTGCGTTTGGGAATAAAAGATAAATTTGTTCCGCAGGGCAACCAAGATATTTTATACGGAAAACTGGGAATTGACGCCAAGGGCATCGCAAAACAAATCACCGCATGGCTAAAGAAATGAAAAAATATGCTGTTGCCGCATGTCCCCGCTATACCCCATTCCCGAAGCCTTTAATACTTCGACTTGGTTCGACTTCACTCACCACAGGTCGCTTCAGTACAAGTCGGGAAGCTAGAACAAAAAAGGGAAATTCCTTTTTGACTAGACCCCCGATTACAAATTTCGAGGGTGGTATATATGTTGGTTTTGGGGACGGAGTGGTATAAAAATGACACTGACTGTAGGACTACACTGATTAAAAACAACAAACAAGGAGCAGTAATTAAAAAACAAAATGAAAACTAAAAAGATAAATATAAAAAAACGCATTGAAATACTCAAGAAATCCCCGTCGTATAAAAGAGCATACAAAGATAGTGATTTTTTAACTCTCCCCGAACTTCGCCCGGTAAGACTTCAGTTGGAGCTTTTAAAACCGGAAATTATTTTGAAAAAAAATAATATCACTTCCACCATAGTGGTATTTGGCAGTTCACGCATTTTATCGCCCGAAGAAGTTTTAAAAATAAAAAAGAAAGGACAAAAAGTTTCAAAGAAACTACTTGAGCTTACCAGGTATTACGAGATTGCGCGCAAATTTACAAAACTTGTAGCTTTACGGGCAAAAAATAAACTCACGGTAGTAACAGGCGGAGGCCCCGGTATAATGGAGGCTGCAAACCGAGGAGCGTTTGAAGCAGGAGTAAAAACAGCCGGCTTAAACATAACTCTCCCATACGAACAAAATCCTAACCCCTATATATCTCCCGAACTGGTTTTCAACTTTCATTACTTTGCAATAAGGAAATTGCACTTTGTAATGCGTTCAAAAGCATTGGTAGTTTTCCCCGGGGGATTTGGCACTATGGATGAATTGTTTGAAACATTAACTTTAGTGCAAACCGGAAAAAAATCCCACATCCCCATTATATTGGTTGACAAAAAATGGTGGACTACCATAGTTAACTTTGAGGCATTTGCAGATTTTGGAACGATAAATAGAAAAGATTTAAAATTAATGAAATTTGCCGATAACGAAAAAGAAATATGGCAAATTATCTCCGATTTCTACAAAACAGGCCGAAAAAAGGTAAAAAAATAAAAAGATAAAACATCACTTGTAGAAATTAGCTTGCCGTAATTTACTCATAATCTGACATTAACTGACAATGCCCTCCGATACTGAAGGGCATTGCGTTTTGTAAAGAGTAAATTCACAAAGATGTTTTATCTTTTTTTTGCTTTTTTCTTCTTCGCCGGTTTTTTCTTTTTTGCTACTTTTTTCTTTTTCGCCGGTTTTTTCTTCTTTGCTACTTTTTTCTTTTTTGTTACTTTCTTTTTGGTTACTTTTCTCTTGGTCACTTTCTTTTTAGCTTTTTTCTTAGCCATTTTTTCACCTCTGTAACAATTTTGTCTTACTGAAAATATATTACACTAAAAAAAAATAAAAATCAACAAAAAAATTGTCATTTTTAAAATATATTTTTCAAAAACTAAAATTAAAAACATTAAAAATAGATTTCCCCCTCTGAAAAAATAAAAAAACAAATATAAAACATAAATTGTAACCGAAAAAAATAATTTAAAAATATGTTGCAAAAACTTTTTATTTTTCCAAAAAAAAGTAATTTCTTAAAAAAACGCAAAATAAAGAAAAAATAATTTCTCTTTTTACAAAAATAAAAGTTTATCTTTTTACCAAATATAAGGCAGAATACGATATTTAACTTTCTTTGCGTAATCGTAATATCCGCTTAATTCTTTTTGTAAAAGTTTATCTTCAAGGTAGGTTCTTATTATAATCAAAACCGAAACGGCACCTGCAGGAATAAGCGCCCACAGCGAACCCAAAACCAAGGCAGTGGCAAAGTTTGACAAAATTATAGACAAATACCCAGGGTGGCGAATTATAGTGTATGGTCCCTTACTTACAACTCTATGCCCTCTGTCTTTTTGAATCCTAACTGCGCTGGAAAAAAACTTATTTATTCTCATCGCCCAAAAAGAAATACCTTGAGAAAACACAAGCGTAAAATATGCAAACAGATAAACTAATACAGGTAACTTTCTATCTGCATTAAAACGCCCGGCATCTAAACTTGCGACTATAACAATTAGAAAGAACAAAGGCGTAAATATTTTAAGAATAATGTTGTCCCAACGTTTAACACCTGGACCGGGCTTTTCCCTTTCGCGCAACAAGTCCGCCCTGTTTAAAAAAAATATATTTGTGAAAATAAAAACCAATAAAACGAAACTACAGTAACACCAGCCCTGCCAGTAGTCCAAACGTTTGGCGCCGATAAAAATAATTACCAGCATCCAAAAAACTCCGCTTATATTTTTAGATAAAAGTGTAAACTGAAAATTTTCATTGTTTGTCACCGGCTGTTTCATCTGCATAATGCTCATTTTACCTTATTGCTGACGTTTCAAATATGATATTTCGTTGGGAAAATGCATTTTGAAATTAAAGGCATTATCTATTTCAAAGATTGAGTCCGAATAATTTGGTATCATTATGCATACATTAAATGTAGACAAATATTCCAATTATTCCCCTGAAAGTGAGAGGTAATATGCCCGTTATAGACAAAATTTCACGCAAATTAATGATTGATAGTCTTCGCCAATACGCCAAGCGAAACATCAGCCACGACTTTGTAAGAGATTTAGATCACAAGAATGAATTTCCGGAAAATATTTTGAGAGAAATGTATGACCCTGAAATTTTGGGAATCCATCTGCTGTTGGTTCCCGCCGAATACGGGGGCTTAAGCGGAAGTACCGTTGACATCTATCAGATATGCGAAGAACTTGCGCGTATGGACTTAGGAATTGCAACGGGCGTATTTGCAACTTTTTTAGGAAGCGATCCTTTAAGAGTAGGCGGAACGCAGGAACAAAAAGAATTTTGGTTTAAAAAAGTAGCCAAAGAAGGATTATTAGTAGCTTATGCGGCAACCGAAGCAGATGCAGGTTCGGATCTTATCGCACTTAAAACGCGTGCAGAACACGTAATTGAAAATGGAAAATTAACGGGTTATAAGATAACGGGAAACAAGCAATGGATATCAAACGGAGGGGTAGCTGAAATCTACACCATTTTAGCTACGGCGCCCGGGGGACCCTCGTGGTTTATAGTAGATAGAAATACGAAAGGTTTTTCCAGAAAC
>DATKZD010000238.1:0-2499 GCA_035528195.1 Elusimicrobiales bacterium | reverse complement strand
ATAGCCGCCGGCGGATCTCCATCAACGGAGCCAAAGTTACCCTGCCCCTGTACCAACGGATAGCGCAAGCTAAAACTCTGTACCATTCTAACTAAAGCATCATAAACGGAAGTATCTCCGTGCGGATGATATTTACCTAATACGTCACCGACTACACGTGCTGATTTCTTAAACGCTTTACTGCGTTTAAGTCCCATTTCGTGCATGGTGTATAAAATTCTGCGGTGTACGGGTTTTAAACCGTCTCTAATATCGGGTAGAGCTCGTCCTACGATAACACTCATAGCATAGTTGATATTTGAGGTCTTCATCTCCTCGCCGATATCGCGTTGAATAATTTTTCCGAATAAATCCACTTTTTTCTCTTCAGCTGTCATTTAAATACTCCTTTTTCAATAAACTAGAAACAAAATATTTTTTTAATTAGCACAACTGCCTTAAACATCTATGTTTTTGGCTTCCATTGCGTGCGTTTGTATAAAATTCCTTCTAGGTTCAACTTTATCACCCATTAAAGTGGTAAAGATATGCTCCGCTTCAGCAGCATCTTCCAGCATAACCTGGAGAAGTCTCCGTTTTGAAGGGTCCAGAGTCGTCTCCCAAAGCTGTTCGGGATTCATTTCACCAAGACCTTTATAACGTTGTATATAAGTGCCGGCGGAACCTGCCTTTTTTATACTTTCAAGTAACCCTTTTAAGTCGGCAACTTCAAGGGACGCTTTACTTGTCGTTACATAAAATAAAACCGGTGGTTTTTCTCCCGTTACTTCGTATTGATTTAGTAAAAATCCGAGTTTTTTAAGTTCTAAGTCCACATAGTTTAATTTACCAAGCTCCCATAAACCCTGCGCCTGCGGAGATAAATCTTCGTCCGAAGCTATTTGAGTACTTTCCCCGCCATTGGCTTGCTCAATTTCAGCTTTTCTGTTTTGTATAAATTCCGCTTCAAAACTTCTGTATTCTTTTTCGCTGTAGAAGTATTTGTATTTTTCGTCATCTTGCGCTACGCGGTAAACAGGAATTTGTCCTTGCTTGACGAAATCAAAATAATCGGTCAAAGTTATGTGTTTTCTTTCAAGACGCGACATAAGTTCTTCAGTTTCTAAAAGAAGCTTTAAAAGCGATTTTAATTTTGTATCACTCATCTGACTTCCTTTAGCATCTGCAACTTCTACGCCACTTACGCCTTCTTTTAAAAGCCAGTTTTTAAGTTGGGTTTCATTATCTAAATACATTTCCTGCTTGCCTTTTTTTATTTTGTAAAGAGGGGGCTGAGCTATATAAATATTTCCGTTTTCTATGAGCGGTTTTAACTGCCTGTAAAAGAAAGTGAGCAATAGTGTTCTTATGTGCTGACCGTCAACATCGGCATCGGCCATTATCACGATTTTGTGATATCTTAATTTAGTTACGTCCACTCCCTCTTCGCCTTCGCCTATCCCGGTGCCTAAAGCGGAAATAAGAGTTTTTATTTCTTCGTTTGAAAGCACTTTTATCATCTGCGCTTTTTCAACGTTGAGTATTTTTCCCTTTAGCGGTAAAATTGCCTGAAAAACCCTGTCTCTTCCCTGTTTTGCCGAACCGCCGGCGCTTTCTCCCTCTACGATAAATAATTCCGAACGCTCCGGACTTTTTTCCTGACAATCGGCAAGTTTACCCGGAAGTCCGCCTTCAATTAGAGCTCCTTTTCGTCTTGTAAGTTCGCGCGCTTTTCTTGCGGCTTGTCTTGCCTGCGATGCCTGGATGCATTTTTGGCAAATTAATCTTGCTGTTTTCGGATTTTCCTCAAAAAATGTATTTAAAGCTTCTCCCGCCGCTGAGCGAACAATACCTTCCACCTCTGAGTTGCCCAGTTTTGTTTTGGTTTGCCCCTCAAACTGAGGGTTCGGTATTTTGATGGAAAGTACTGCGCTAAGTCCTTCGCGCGCATCTTCCCCCGCAAGAGCGACTTCTTTCCCCTTTATAAGGTCGTATTTTTTTATGTAATCGTTGACTATGCGGGTAAGCGCAGACCTAAATCCGCTTAGATGCGTACCGCCCTCTATGGTATTGATATTATTAACAAAGGAAAATATATTTTCCGAATAGCCCTCGTTATATTGTATCGCAAAAGAGACGGTAGTATCGTCGTGTTGTTTTGTTATATAAATCGGATCGGAATTGAGAACTTTTTTATTTGCGTTTAAAAATTTAACAAACTCGGATATTCCTCCTTTGAAAATGAAAACATGCTGTTTATTTTCTTCACGTTCGTCTGTAATAGAAATTCTTACGCCGGCATTTAGAAAAGCCAGCTCTCTTAAACGGTTTGAAATAGTATCGTAGGAAAAATTATTGTCCGTAAATATTTTAAAATCAGGCTTAAAGGTAACTTTTGTGCCGTGTTCTTTAGTAGCGCCCTTTTGTTCTATTTGTGTTACCGGTTTTCCCCTTTCATATCTTTGAAAGTATATCGTTGAGTCGCGATAAACTTCAACTTCAAGCCATTCGGATAAAGCA
>DATKZD010000237.1:0-10261 GCA_035528195.1 Elusimicrobiales bacterium | reverse complement strand
AACTTCGTAGTGTTTGAAGGCAAACCCAATATGTTTACTATGGGAGCCGCTTATTCTTCAATTGATAAATTTTTCGGGCAGTTGTCTTTAAGCGCAATGAACTTTTTAGGAAGAGCGCAAAAACTTTCGTTGAGCGGAAATTTCGGCGCAAGAGTTTTAGACTACAGATTAAGCTGGATGACTCCGTGGATAAAAAATAAACCCATAAGCGTAGGATTTGATGTTTTTAATATGCGCCACATAAGGCCTTATGCAACTTCGTCAAGCGCATACACGGAACGGCGCACCGGAGCAACGTTGAGATTTGGGCCTAGATTTAAGGAAGATACTATTTTCATAAACACTGCCTATACTTACGAGAAAATTGAAGTCAAAGATGTAGATACCGAATTTTTAGGCATAATACCGGAAGGTAAAAGTGATACCTCCAGTTTAAATACGCAACTTGTAATTAATACAACTGACTACATATACGACCCAACCAAAGGTTGGAAAAACTCGTTGGGACTTAAATTTTCAGGCGGACCCTTGCAGGGGGACGTTGACGTTTACAAAGTACATTTGTCTTCATCGCTATATAAAACGCTTTTTAAATTGGGAGACTATCCTTTTGTATGGGTGATGTCAAACAGATTTGCTTTTGTTAACAGACATTCCGATACTGCCGAAGTTCCGGTATACGAAAGATTTTTCATAGGCGGACCCGATACCGTAAGGGGTTACGACCCCAACGGGGAAATAGGACCGGAAAACGGCGGACATACTTACTACATTTTTAATACCGAGATAAGATTTCCGCTAATGCGCGAAGTAGGCAGAACCATAATACAAGGAGCACTGTTTTTTGATATGGGTAATGCATGGAGAAGTTTAGATTCCATAGATATGAGAGTAGGACCAAGCGAATCTCAAATGAAAATGGGAGCGGGACTAGGGCTTAGATTTACTCTACCGGGTTTTCCCATAAGACTTGATTGGGGTTACGGATTCAATCACGGGCCGGGAGAAGATCAAACGAAATTTTATTTCACAATAGGTAACCCATTTTAAAAAATGTTTGGAAATAGAATAATATCGGTTTGCGTAACGTTGCTGTTTGCTTTATCTACTAAAGCAATAGAAGTCCCTTTGCTTAAAAACAGAGCTGAAATAGGTACCGTCGGTTACGTAGATATGAACCTGATTTTTTCCAAACTCCCGGAAACCCAAAAAGCGATGCAAGCATTTAGGCAAGATTTGCAAAAACAGCAAGAGATAATATCCGATAAAGAAAAGGATTTATATCGGCTTAAAAGCAAACTGATAAAACTTAAAGAAGAAAGAATGCTTATTGAAAGCTATCGCGGTTCCGGAAGTTTTCCCGATTCAAAACAAGAGCAGGTAGCTTTACCGGATTACGATTTGTTAAGCAGTCCAGACCAAGAAGATATCACACCCGCCAAAGCATCACAAAGTCTAAACGAAACAAGTTCGCCGCAAGTTATGATAGCGTCTCCGTCCGCTTTGGCTCCCCAGGTAATGGTAACAAAAGATGCGCAGGTAACAACCACCGTTATAGGCGAAAAACCAAAAGACGAAATCATAAGTGACAAAAATAGACTTGAAGCTAAAATAGCAACTTTAACCAGTGAAATACAGGCAAAACAAATAGAAATGGCCGAACTTAAAAAAAGAACCAAAACAGAACTAAATGAACTTGCCGAAATTAAAAAACAAAAAATTTTCGTAAAAATTTATAAGACGATACAGGAAGTTTCAAAAAAAGAAGGCATTAGCGTCGTGGTAAGAAAAAAAGATATTCTATTCGGGCAAGAGGTAGTAGACCTTACCCAAAAAGTGCTTGATAAACTTATAACGCAACCGTAGTATACTGTTAAATTAATTTTTGTACCCCTCATTTTCCTCCCCTCTTTAGCAAAGAGGGTCTACTCTGAGCGAAGCCCTGAGTGTAGTTAAAGTGGGAAGAAAAGAAGAGGTGTAAAAAGCAGGAAATTTATTTAAAATGTAGTAAGGGAATTTATGAACATCACTGCGCAAAAATTAACAGAAATAACAAACGGAAAGCTATTAGGTAATAAAGATTTTAAAATTGAAAGTATTAAAAGTTTAACTTCGGCGGACGAAAAATCTCTTTCTTATCTAGCTGATGCGGCCAAATTAAATTTACTGCAAAACACTAAAGCGGGGCTTTTAATTTTACCTGCCAAATTGGAAGGCGAAAAATTGCCCTGTACGGAAAATATAATTTTTTGTAAAGATCCGCAGGCGGCATTTATTACAGCGCTTAATTACTTTCAAGACATTGCCAATCCAAAAAAGAAAGCAAAAATACACTCAACTGCCATAATTGACAACGACGCAAAACTTGGCAGTGACATATTTATCGGCGCAAACTGCATCGTGTGCAAAAATGCCGTTGTAGGCGGTGGAACGACTATAGAGGCAAATTCTTTTATAGGCGAAAATGTAAAAATAGGGCGTAACTGCCACATCTATCCTACAGTAACGGTGAGGGAAAAATGCCGCATAGGAAATAACTGTATAATTCACAGCGGCGCCGTAATAGGCTCAGACGGTTTCGGATACACCAAATGCGAAGATATATATATAAAAATTCCGCAAATAGGTACGGTAATTATAGGAGATAATGTTGAGATAGGTGTAAACACAACAATAGATAGAGCCGCACTTGATGAAACGGTAATAGGTGAGGGAACGAAAATAGATAACCTGGTGCAAATTGCGCACAACGTAAAAATAGGGCGTAACTGCATCATAGTGTCCCAGGTAGGCATTGCGGGTTCTGCAGTTATAGGAGACAATGTAATTTTATCGGGGCAGGTCGGAATTTCCGACCACATTGAAATAGGTAAAAATGCCATCGTAACAGCGCAAAGCGGCGTAATGAGTAAAGTTGAAGAAAACGAAATAGTATTCGGTTCGCCCGCCAGACCTCATAAAACCGCAATGAAAATTCAGGCAATTTTATCTAAACTGCCCGATATGTATAAGTTTTTCCGCAAAGCTACTAAGGGATTGGGTAAAAAGGGGGAGTAAATGCATCTTAAAACTATTACAAAAAGTTTTTCTCTTTCAGGCATAGGGCTGCATACGGGGAAAAAAGTTAACATACACTTTCAACCGTCAAAACAATACGGCATTTTTTTTAAACGTACGGATTTAAAAAACAGTATGCTTATTCCGGCAAGACTAAATTTTGTAAATTCCACTGTACGCGGAACAAGCCTATCGGTAGAGGGAACGGAAATTCATACGGTGGAACATATTTTATCAACTTGTGCGGGACTAAATTTAACCGCAATTGAAATACACGTAGACGGGCCCGAAGTTCCCATACTAGATAGCTCAGCTATGGGATATGTAGATGCTTTTAAAAAAATTGAAACAAAAGATTTTGAGGACAATGTAAAGACCATAACCGTTAAGGAAAAAGTAGAATACAAAAACGAAGATGACGACAAAGTTTTCTATACCGCCGAACCCTGTGATAAGGTTATTTTAAATTTTACTTTTTTATCCGACCATCCCCTGTTGAAACACCAGGAACGGGAATTTATTTTAACTCCCGCAAATTACATTTCTCAAATTGCGCCTTCGCGCACTTTTATTTTTTACGAAGATATAGGATGCCTTAGAAAAATGGGGCTTGCGCGCGGCGGCTCTCTTGATAACGCCATAGTGGTTACCAAAGATAAATTTTTAACAGGCGACGGATCTCTTCATTTTAAAGATGAGCCCGTACGCCATAAAATTTTAGATTTAATAGGCGATTTGTCCCTGATGGGATATCCGCTGAAAAACATTAAAATATCCGCCGTTCACGGCGGACACAAACATAATGTTGAATTTGCAAAAATGCTTTTGCGCAAAGGAGTTATAAATGACAGTTAAAGAAAAGGATTTATCTAAACTTCTAACACAACAACCCGTAAAGGAATTAGACACAGCCCAAATAATGCAAACTATTCCCCACCGCTATCCTTTTTTGCTTATTGATAAGTTAAAAATAATTGAAGATAAAAAATATGCCGTCGGCATAAAATGCGTAACCGTAAACGAACCTTTTTTCAAAGGGCATTTTCCTTCTAAGCCGGTTATGCCTGCGGTTTTGATTTTAGAATCAATGGCGCAAAGTTGCGCCGCAATGATGATGACCTATCCGGAATATAAAAATAAAATTGCATACTTTATGGCGATAGAAAAAGCAAAATTTAGAAAACCCGTTTTTCCCGGCAGCGTAATTGAAACCGCACTTGAAATACTGCGCCACGGCACTATGGGTAAATGCAGGTTTGCCTCTTACGTAAACAAAGAACTTGTTGCCCAAGCCCAAATGAGTTTTGTTTTAGAAGGAAAATAATATGGTTAAAATACACAAGACCGCAATAGTAGATAAATCCGCCAAGTTTGGAAAAAATGTTGAAATAGCCCCCTTTGCGGTTATAGGCGAAAATGTAACCATATCAGATGGAACTTTTGTAGGGCCGCATTGCGTAATTAAGTTTGCTCAAATCGGGAAAAATAATTATTTTACCGCAAGCGCTTATATAGGTACCGAACCCCAGGATTTTTCGTATAAAGGCGAGGAAACAAAAATAGTCATCGGCGATAATAACATTATCCGCGAAGGCGTTTCTCTCCACAGGGCAACTAAAAAAGATGTTCCCACAACCATAGGAAGCAATTGTATGTTTATGGCAAATTCGCATGTAGGCCACGACGGTAAAGTAGGCAACGGCGTCATTATGGTAAATTCTACGGCATTATCCGGACATGTTGAAGTGGAAGATAACGCAGTGATTTCGGGCTTTGTGGGAGTACATCAGTTTAATCGGATAGGTACTATGACAATGATAGCTGCAGGCGCTATGATAACTATGGACATACCACCGTATTGTAAAGCTCATGGAGACAGGGCAAAACTGGTAGGGCTTAATTTGGTAGGTATGGTACGCAACAAAATATCCAAAGAGGGCATAGCTTCGGTCAAAGCCGCTTATAAAACACTCTTTCTTTCGGGACTTGGAATGGAAGAAGCTATAAATAAACTAAAAAGCGAGGCAATAACTCCCGAAGCCAAAAAAATGTTTGAATTTTGCCAAAAATCAACAAGAGGCATAGCGCGTCCTAGAATGATTAGGGAAAAACAGAAATGAATAAATTAGGTTTAATTGCGGGCAACGGAAATTTTCCTGTTTTACTTGCCCGTCAGGCGCAAAAAGCGGGATACTCAGTTTATACCGCCTCATTTACAAAAGACATAGATTCTAATTTGAAAAAAATTTCCAAAAGCGCAACCTATTTAAAAATAGGACAGCTTTCCGCCTGTATAAATTTTTTTAAATCAAATGACGTTAAAAAAGTCGTGATGGGAGGACTTATAAAGCATTCGTCGGTTTTTGACCTAATACCCGACCTGCGGGCAACTAAACTACTTGTCTCCCTAAAAGACAAACGCGCCGCAACAGTTTTAAAAGCAATAATAAGCGAATTTGCAAAAGAAGGAATTGAATTTACCGGCACCGAAAAACTTTTAAAAGACCACCTTGCCAAATGCGGAATTTTAACAAAAACAAAACCCGACAAAGTACAGCAAAAAAATATCCAACTGGGTTGGAAAGCGGCTAAAACTTTGGCGGATTTAGATGTCGGGCTTACCTCTGCAGTTTGCAACGGCGTAATAGTAGCTTTGGAAGGTATGGAGGGGACCGACAGATGCATCATACGAGCCGGCGAACTTTGTAAAACTTCCATAAAAAAACCTGAACTTACCGTAGTAAAAGTTGCAAGGACGAAACAGGATTTTCGTTTTGATTTACCTGTTATAGGGGTAAATACAATCAAATCAATGCTGAAAGCGGGCGCCAAAACGCTTGCAATAGAAGCAAACAAAACCCTCCTGCTGGATAAAGACGAACTCATCAAACTTGCAAACCAAAATAAAATATCTATCGTTGTTCAATAGCGTCAGACACTTTTTTTAATTTTTATAAAAATTAAAAAAAGTGTCTGACACTATCGGTATCGGCACACGAAACTTACACCCCGTCAATAATTTATTGAAGTAAATATAGTAATATATACAGAGCGGGAGTATAACCACTATTTCAAAGGGATTTTTATGTCTAAACCAAATAAAATTTTAAAATTCGGCGTTATAGGCGCAGGAAAAATAGGTACATATCATACAAAGACACTTGCAGGTATGCCGGAAGCCAAACTTGTGGGAGTATGTGACTCCGATGCTATGCGGGCGCAAAAACTTGCATGGAAATACAATTGCCTTCCCTACACAAACTACAAAGATTTAATCCCTAAAGTTGACGCTTTAGTTATAGCGGTACCCACGCAACTGCATATGGAAGTGGGTAGTTTTGCCCTTTCAAAAAACGTGCATTGCCTGGTAGAAAAACCAATAGCATCAACGGCTGAAGAAGTCCGTAAACTGCTAAAAATGTCTGAGTCAAAATCCGCCCTTTTACAGGTAGGACACTCGGAAAGATTTAACCCGGCAGTTATGGAAGCATTCAAACATATAAAAAATCCGCGTTTTGTAGTTATACAAAGAATGGGGCCCTACGATTCACGTGTATCCGATATCGGGGTAGTCCTGGATTTAATGATACACGACATAGACCTTCTTTTAACCATATTTGACGAGCCGATAGTCAGCTTTGATTCGGTAGGCGCCAGCGTCATATCCGATCATGAAGATATTGCAAACGTGCGGGTAAGATTTAAAAGCGGTGCGGTTGCAGACATAACGGCAAGCAGACTCTCTTTTGAAAAAGCAAGATATATGCGCGTTTATCAAGAGAGCGCATATATTTCGGTAGACTTTATGAACGCAAAGATTAAAAAATACACCAAAAAAAGAGAGGCGGTCAAAAGCTTGAAAGATGTTGAAGTAACCTATCCCAAAATCACGCCTACGATGCCCATACAAGCGGAACTTTTGCATTTTATTGACTGTATTCATAAAATGAAAACGCCCTGGCCCAGCGGAGAAAAAGGACTTCAGGCAGTGGCTATGGCACTAGACATAACCGACGAACTGCAAAGATACGAAATACCTAAAGCAAAAGAATCAAATAAGGCAAAACCGGGTAGAATGGTATCGGATTTAGGCAAAGCCGCAAAAGTAATAATGGACGAAACTCTACATAACATCGGAATAGACAAAAGTTAATTCCAAAAACTAATTTTTAAAAAAGCCCTTTAGATAAAAAGGATTTAAAAATGTCGGAAATAGTTCCTACTACTAAAAACATACTTATAGTCGCAGGCGACGCATCGGGCGATTTACACGGAGCAAATCTTATAAAAGCTTTAAAAGATTTGGATCCCGAAGTTAATATCGCAGCGCTCGGCGGGCCGAAAATACAAAATGTGTGCGACCGTTTTATATATAACCTTACCTCGGTAGGCACAAACGGATTTATAGAGCCGTTTTTTAAACTAATGCTTTGGGTAAGAATAATAAATGTCGTACGCAAATATATGGAAGAGAAACGCCCGGCATGTATGATAGCGATAGATTTTTACGGGCTTAACCACCAATTACTTGGGCTTGCCCAGCACCGCAAGATACCCGCCTATTACTACATAAGTCCGCAGGTATGGGCTTCGCGTCCGCAAAGAGCCCATCATTTGGCGCGTCTTGTAAAACATATGCTGGTGATTTTTCCTTTTGAAACTAAAATCTACAAAGAAGAAGGTGCAGAGTGTACGTTTGTGGGACATCCTCTTTTAGATGTTATTCCGCAAATACCCAAAGAGTACAAACCGCCGTTAGATAAATCATGGAAAATAGGGCTTTTACCCGGAAGCCGACCTAATGAAATTAAAAAACATATGTCCGTGTTTTGGCAGGCATTTAAAAAAATACTAAAAACTTATCCAAAATCTCAGCCGTATATATTTACTACAGAAAACACGTCAGACAAATTTATTACCGATTTATGTAAACCCGCAGGAAACATAAAACCGCAAATAATAAGGGAGAACGATTACGAAATAAGAAAAAACATGGATTTCGTAATAACATGCTCAGGTACCGCAACACTGGAAAATGCATTGCTTGAACTTCCTATGACGGTTGTATACAAAATGTCGGCTATAACTTACCAGATAGCTAAACGCGTCATTAACATACCTTATATTTCTTTGGTAAACATCATCGCAGATAAAAATTTAGTTACCGAACTGATACAGCATCAGGTAACACCTGCCAATATCGCAAACAGCGCCATAGAACTTTTACAAAACACGTCCAACCTTTTGCAGATGCGCGAAAATTTGGGGAAACTTAAAAAAAGTCTCGGAACTGCCGGCGCAGCCAAAAAAGCAGCGGGCATTATATTAAAGTCTGTATTTCGTGAAAGACCTAACGGTGAAAATGAATAAATCGCTAAAATATTTACTTTCCTACTTGAAACCCAACCGTTTTAAATTTCTGCAAGCTGTGCTTGCAATGACGGTATCGGCGGGAATACAGGTTGGAATTCTTGCCATATTGCGTTACGTTACCGATAACATTTCAGAACTTAAAAGCAAAAAAGAACTTATTGATTTGGTAATAATTATACCCTCCATAGTGCTTTTAAAAGCAATGTTTCAGTATATCCAGGCCTATATGATGAGTTACATCGGGCAGAAAACTATTCAGAAAATAAGATACAACCTTTTTTCGCATTTGCACAGTTTATCTATAGAATTTTTTTGGCGCCGCCGCTCGGGCGATGTGATGGCAAGAGTTACAAACGATATAACTCATCTTCAATCGGCTATACATTTTCTACCGCTTTACCTTGTAAGGGACAGTCTTACCGTTTTGGGAATTACCGCATATCTTTTTTATATAAATTGGAAATTTACCCTTATTGCGTTAATCGTAGGCCCTATGGCGGCGGTTATAATAAACATCTTAGGAAAAAAGATGCGAAGGGCGGCAAGAAAAGGACAGGCAACGATAAGTAAAATATACCATCGGTTTCAAGAAAGTCTTGAGGGTATGGCAACGATAAAAGCTTTCAATTACGAAAAAAAAGCAATATCTAAATTCAGCGGGGAAAATGATAACTATTTTCTGCACCAAATGAAGTATTTGCGCGCCACCGTTTTAACAGGGCCTCTAATGGAATTTATGGGAAGTATAGTTATTGCATTACTTGTTTATTTCGGCGGACGCCAAATAATAAAAGAACCTTCATCTGCGGGAAATTTCGTAGTTTTCTTGGGCGCATTTTTTATCGGATACAATCCTTTAAAAAACATTGCAAGGGCAAATTCTACTTATCAGTTGGGAATGGTTGCGTGGAACAGAATACTAACCCTGCTTCAGGAAAAACCCACAGTTATAGAAATAAAAGACCCCGTAAAACCAAAAAAACTTACGGGAAACATAAAATTTGAAAACGTAACCTATAATTATCCCAATTCAGAGTTAAACGCTTTGGAAAATATAAGTTTTGAAATTACCCCCGGCGAAACTGTCGCCTTTGTAGGTCCAAGCGGTTCGGGAAAAACCACCCTTATAAACCTGATGTTACGGCTTTTTGACCCCACAGACGGCACGATAAGCTACGGCAGGGAAAAGCTTAAAAATCTGCACTTATTATCTTTAAGAAATAAAGTAGGGTTGGTAAGTCAAAATACTATTTTGTTTGACGATACCGTTACAAATAATATCGCACTGGGAGATGAAGACGTAACATTGGATAAAGTTTTATCCGCCGCAAAGGCGGCAGATGCCCATAATTTTATATCAAAAATGCCGCTTGGCTATGAAACGAAACTGGGTGAACGGGGAATAAAACTTTCCGGAGGGCAAAGACAGCGTATAGCAATAGCAAGAGCTTTAGCAAAACAACCTTCCATTTTATTTTTAGACGAAGCGACAAGTAATTTAGATACCGTTAGCGAAAAACTTGTTCAGGAAGCCATTGAAAAATTATTCGGTACTTGTACGCTTGTTATGGTAGCGCATAGACTCTCCACCATACAAAATGCCGATAAAATATATGTATTAAACCACGGACGTATTGCAGAGACGGGAACCCACAGTAAACTTATAAAATCCGACGGAATATACCGCAAGTTATACGACATACAAAGCGAAGCTTTGTAACCCACTGCATTGCTCTTGCAAGTCAAATAACTCAATGACTCTGCACCCATTTCCACTCCTGAAAATAACATACTACTTCCACCCCCGAAATTCTTAATCAATGGTCTACAT
>DATKZD010000236.1:0-4322 GCA_035528195.1 Elusimicrobiales bacterium | reverse complement strand
CCTACCATACTATCATGCCTGCATTTGATTAGGACATTTAAGCATAAACTCCAGCAGGAATCTAATCTGTAGCTATTTGTTTCGTCTAGGTTTTCGCTTAGGGGCAGGAACGACACAAGGGGGGAACAAAAAAAATCCTATGTCATGCCTGAATGCTTTAGTCAGGCATCCAGTATTGAGACGTAAACTTGCACAACTAGACTGGATACCTGCCAAGGGAAAGCAGGTACGACACTCTAACTTTTTATCAACGAATTATTGAATGTGTGCAATTTTGAGTTTTTTTATCGGTATATGATTGTTAATACAGTTACTATTTTTTAGCTTTTAGCGGGGAACCCGGAACAGTTATGGGCAGCTTGCTTTTACATAACGGACATTTATTCGGCGGATATATCGTCAAAGGGTAACTTAAAAGAGCTCTTATCGGAACGTTTAAGGAAAGCGTATCGTCCGACCTGTCTATAATTGCGCAAACTCCCACAACCTTCGCTCCGTATCTTTTTGCCAGGGCAATGGCTTTTTTTACCCTGCCTCCCCTCGTTACGACATCATCTGCAATCAATACTTTTTCGCCGGGTTTTAAAACAAAATTTCTTTTGAGGATCATTTTTCCTTCTACATTTTCTACAAAAATAGATCGTGCCTTTTTTACTCTTGCAAGTTCCTGTCCGACTACAACGGTTGCTCCGCCGGGGGCTAAAACTACGTCCACGCTGCTTTTAAACTTATCTGACATAGCCTTTGCTATTTTATGTGCTATATGCGGATATTGCATCACCAAAGACGTTTGAATGTACATTTGGCTGTGGTATCCGCAGGGAAGCTGGAAGTGTCCGTTTAAAATAGCGCCGTGCTCCTGCAAGAGTCCCATAATGTCTAAATTGTTTAATTTTGTCATATGACTGTATCCTTATTGTAATTTTAAAATAGATTACTCCATAATTGCTAATAGTCTATCAAAAAATACAGTTGTTTCAAAACGGATTTTGTTGTAAAAATTGCAAAAGCAAGTTACGCTAAATTGCTGTACCCTTTCTAGTCCTGCAATTGCTTGATTTTAGAAAAATTACTTCTTACAGATGCCTTTACGGCACTTTCTATACTTTTTCCGACATCTCTTGGCGGTTTCATCGCAACTGCAGGTTCGGACATAGTTCCTTTAATGGCAAAATATAAAGCAGGCTTGCCGGAGCTATCGGTTAAATTTTCGCTTAGTCCTCCGTATGAAGATGCTCCTTTAAATAACGTGCTAACGCGGATATCTAAAATTTCCCCTACCCAGTCTACACTGCCTATGACACTTGCTGAAAGTTTTATTCCGTCTACAAAAAAGTTCCGTATCGCGCTGGTTCCGTTGCTAAAATCAAAAGATCCTGCAACTTGTTTGTAGCCGACGTTTTTTAAGATTCCTTTTTGGAATCCTCCGCTTTGTTCCATCTGATGCATTGCAATGAAAGGCTTGAAGGCAACATCTAGAGCTTTTTGTTTACCCGCCATAAGTTCCAGTTGATATATTATTCCGGGCCCCATGGTAGCATCTATTTTGCCGTTTAATTTTTCCATTTTTGGAAGCAGACCTTTTAAATCGTATTCCAGTTTCAAGTCGCTGCCGGAGATTATTGAAGTTGTAAATCTGTCAGCTAAAATAGTTCCCTTAAAATTAGGCATAAACTTGGGAATTTTGTCTTTAAAATTTCTAAGCCATGCCATTTGTCCGCGCCATTTTTTGGGTCTGGGTTTTTTCTTTGATATACCTTTTGCAAAATCTGTAACCGTATTGAAAAGCGTAGGGATTTTTAAATGCCCCAAATGCGCAATTAGCGATATTTTTCGGTTTTTATTGCTGTTTAAATTTTCAATGGTTATCTTGCTTTTAAGTTTGGAGCCGTTATATTTACCGTTTAACTTTTTTACCAGTATTGTATTATCTAAATACTGCGCATCTGTTTTTAAATCGGAAAATGTTTGGTTTCCTATTTTTAGCATTCCGTTGGCGGATTGAAACGTTATGTTTTTAAGTCCTTCGTTAAGTTCTGCGTTAAAGTTTAAGTTAGAGCAGATAAAGTCTCCTATTACAATACGCGCATTTTCCGCATTTACTTTCAGTTGTTTTAGTAAAATTTCTTTTTTGCTTCCCGTTACAGATGCTTTAAAATTTGCCTTTCCTCCCGGCACAAATTCCAACATTTTTGACCAGTATTTTCCCAGCGGTTCCAACGGAAAAGTATTACTTTCAATATCAAAAGAATAGTCTATTTCATTTTTTAAAAATTTAAGTTGTCCTTTTGAATTGAGCTTTATTTCGCCGATATTTCCCGTAAACGATTTAAAGTTAATCTTATCGTAAAACGATCCTTTTGCGCGCCACGTTGAGGGCGGAAAACTTATGGGTATGGATTTTTCTATAAAAATGGATATATCTTTATAGATGATGGGTGGAATTTCAGCCGAAATGGAAAACTCCGGATTTATAAAATTGTTTAAACTTAAATTTAAGTTTATGGGTTTTGTAAACAATCCTACTTCGGCAGATGATTTGGTTATTGAAGCTTTTTCCCAGTTAAAATCTGCAATATTTGCCAAGCCTTGCAAATCCACTTCAAGCGAAAAGGTTTTTTTGGCTATTTCGTTTTTGGATATAAAACCTATGCGGTATGGGAAATTTTCATCCGTTTTAACGTCCCAAATTTTAAGGTTGACGTTATAAAAAACGTCTTTTCTTTCCTTCTGCAGATTAATAACGCTAACGACAGCATTGTTTATCTGCATTTTTTTTATGTTTAAGTATAAGTCCAACCCCGATACTTTATTGGACCGAGATGTTTTTTTGGGAAACAGTCTTTGAAAATTCCACGTGCCGTCTTTGTTTTTTATCAAGTTTATCCTGGGATTATTTATCGTCACTTCGTCAAGTATTATCTGTTTTTTGAAAAGGGGAAAGAATTTATAGTTGAAAATCATCTGGTCGCTTGATATCAGGTTTTTACCCAAATCGTTGGATATATCCTTAATTTGCAATCCTTTTACTCCTATCCCCTTAAAAAACACCACCGTTACCCTGTCAATTATGGCGGGCATTTGTGTTATTTCGTATATTTTACCTGAAATTATTGAAGTAAGATTTTCCGGTGTAATTACTTTCGGGATGACATAAATACCTACGGCAGCCATAAATATCAAGACGAGTATAAGCAAAACGACTATTCTAAATATCCGTACTGCCGAAACGCAAATGCCCCTAATGCAAACCATCAACATATTTTTAGAACCTGTCTTGAAGTAATTTTTTATATTCTACCAAATTTAATTTTTGATATATTCCACTACCGACACCATTAAACTGAAAAGACTTTTTATAATGAAAACCCAAAAATCAAAAGTTTTAAATACTACCGATTTTACGATGTCTAAAATTTTTATGCTTTCGGGATATAAAAATTCAAACGATAACACTATGATGACGCTGTTTACCAGTATTATTAAAATGGCGGAAAAAATAACTCCTCCGCCCTGCCTCAAGTCGGTTTGTTTTTCTTGGTAAATGGAGCGGAACGTATTTATAAGATGCAACGCCATACAAAATCCGAACACCGCCGTTGCTATTATTTTCAGTGCTGGAAAATTCCATTTTAGCAATATAAGGGAAAATAGAATCATCGTTAATAAGGCATAAAGCGGTATAAGGTACGGTGCCAGGGCGGTGAATTTATTTTTTCCGTTCGTTAAAACATGTCCGCCCGTGCCTGTAATGGATATTTTATTAATCTTAAAGCCGGATAATTTTGCAGCTATTGCGTGGGTAAGTTCATGTGCTGCTACGTAGCTTTTATGCAGGCGGTGGTTGGGGAAATCTGCAATTATGTAGCCGATAAAGCCCGCAACAAAAGGAAGGCTGACTTTTATGTTTATAATGATAAGAAGGAAGGCCTTTACAGCTTCATATGAAAATATGACCGCAGCAGGAGGCGCTATGACGAAAAATAAAAATTTTAGTATTCGTCTAATCAACCCGACCCATATAAACATAAAAACTCCGTAAACGTCACGGCAGCGGAAAAATTAAGCGTCGGGCTTTTTGTTATTAAATTGTGGTAGTCACCAAAGTTTCAGTAGTATGTATGCCCTTGACGGATCTTATTTCTTCTATGACTAGAGAACTTAATTTTTCCAGGGTATTTGCCTCGGCTATCACGACAACATCCCAGCCACCAAAAGTTAGATACACATCTTTAACGTGAGGTATCTCTCTTATTTTAGATAATACGTCACGCTCCTGACCAGCTTCAAGTTTACAAATTATAAACGCCAACATATCCCCC
>DATKZD010000235.1:0-7366 GCA_035528195.1 Elusimicrobiales bacterium | reverse complement strand
CGGGAGAGGATGGACGAAGTTCAGGTGAGGGGTAAAATAATAATTCCTACCTAAAAATTGCAGTGATTAAAGCGTATCTTCGATTTCTTTTTTGGAATATAATCCTGCTACGATAGAAAAAAATCCTGCAACAGCAAGCATACATATGCACGCCACAATACCTGTTTTAAGTCCCCATTTATCCGAAAAGGCACCTATTACTGTAGGCGATATTGCGTCTCCAAAAGCGTGAATAACAAAAATGTTTACGGCAAGCGCCATTGAACGTATAGTTGTTGAAACGGAACCTACAATTGCAGCCAACAGGGGCCCTATGTTTACAAAGACAAAGGCTATGGCGAAAAAAAACATTATTATTGAAAGCGTTTTTGAGCCGGTGAAAATTGCAAAAAAAGCGGCGGGAATGCTTAAGAAAAAACCGACACTTGAAACTATAAAGTAGGCGCGGTGCGTGCGTTTTAAAAGAAAATCCGCAATCCGTCCTCCCGCAAGCATTCCAATAGCGCCTGCAAAAAGTGTAATAGCTCCAAAAACCGTTCCCGCCCTAGCTACCGAAAAATCTAAATACCTGTGAAAATACGTAGGCATCCACGCCGCTAGTCCGCCAAGCGTAAATGTTGCCATTGCCTGCGAAAGTGAAGTGAAAATAAAAACCTTATTTGTTAAAAGAGGGAAGTAATTTTTAAATTTTGGCGGAGATTTTTTAAGTACTGCAAATTCTCTGTTGGGATCTTTTAATTTAAAAACTAAAAGCCCAAGTATTATTCCGGGAATTGCAACTATAAAAAAAGTTTTTCTCCACCCGAAAATTTCCCCCAATTGTCCGCCCAGCAAATATCCCAGTGCCGAGCCAATGGGAATAGCGATACTAAAATAAGAAAGTATTCTTGCTCTTTTTTGTTTGGGAAATTGTTCGGATATATATCCCGGAGCCATAGTCATATATCCGCCTTCTCCTATTCCTACCATAGAGCGCACAAACAAAAGTTGATGAAAAGATTTTATGATGCCGGAAAAAAATGTAGCGATGCTCCAAAGTATTGTGCTTACCGCTATCCACGGCGGACGCTTGTGTCGGTCGCCGAAATATCCGGCTATGGGAGAATAGAGCATATACACTATCATAAATGCGGAAGATAAAAATCCCAACTGCGTGTCGGATAGCATCAGATCTTTTTTAATAAGTGGAAATACCGAATATAAAATCTGTCTATCTATGTAATTGAATAGATTTATGCCAAGTAAAAGCGAAAACATAAAAGTGGGATTTGTAGACTGCTTGCTGCTTGCCTGCGGATTTACTGAATAGGAATTTTGTGTTGTATTTTTCATATTTTATTAAAGTCCTTTTAGTTCGCCTTGCAAATATCTGTATAAACTTTTAAACAAATCGGTTTCCTTTTTTGCCCATATGCGATACACTTCCTCTTTGGAAAACACAACTATTTCTACGTGGCTAATAGGTCTTTGGTGATTTATTCTAAGTGTTTGCGCCCCGGTAGTTTCCACCCACCTCATACTATGTTTAGAACCCTCTTTTTTTAATAGAAGTTTATAGTCGGTTTTGTAGCGTAACTTATCCATTTTGTGGGTAAAATTTCCCGGTGTTATTGAAAGATATACTACGTCTTCTTCTATGGTGTCCGAATTTTTAACAACATCTTGAAAATTTCTGCTTTTGGGAAAAACATAAATATCTTCGGTGTTTGAGTCGTAAGGATTGGAGACCGACATTATGTCAACAGAAGGAGGAAATGGAATGAAAAATCCTTTTTTGGTTATAAATCCCGTATTGGTGCGTCTGCCGAGTTTTTGCGATTTTTTTTCAAGTACTTCAAGAGTTTTGGGATCATTTAAATTTTGCAGGATAAATTGAAATACTTTTTCATCTTCTCCCGCGCTAAAACTGTAGACGAAATATTTTCCCTCAATTATAGTCTTAATCAAAGTATAAGGATGAGAAATAGTTATCTGAAAAGCGGGATATGAAAGAGATAAATTTTTAGTCTGAAACTTTACCTTTTGCTTATTGAGATCGGAGGTAATTTGAAGGCGTAAATTTTCCAAAATATTCGCATCAGTTTCCTTTTTTTTTGTTACGTTAAGAGCGATTGTTTTTTCTTTGGCGTAATCATATTCTTTACGCGCTGGACGTTTCCCTTTGGGAAAAATCCATATATTTTCTAAATCTTCTCCAATTTGGGTCATATAGGTGTATTTGTTCGGTATTAAGAATCTAAATCCCTTTTCGCTTTTATACGAAGCTGGATTTAACAACGATACAACCTGTTCTTTCGCATCCAGTTCGGGCGAAATGTTTAAAAATTTCAACAGCGGTATGGTAATAAATAAAAACGTCAGGGTTATTATTCCTGCAACCAAAATTGTTTTTGTGCGCTTTGGCGGTTGGGGATTGATTATTTCGTTTAAAGCAAACTGAATATCAAGCGGCTTGTATCCGATACTTATAATTTTATTCTCTATTCTGCTAAAAGGATACTTGGATATATTGTTTTTAATGTATGCAACCAGTTTTGGATCTGCAGGCATAGGTGTTTCCGTTTATTTAAAAAATTACTATTTAAAATCAAAGTAGCGGGCAAAATTATAGTCTACAATATATATATATGACACAACAGTACCCCACAGTAAAAGTTGTCTGGCGTATTTCGTATCCATTGATTATTTCAATGATGTCTTATACCATAATGCAGTTTTCTAACAGAGTTTTTTTGGCATGGTATAGTTCAGATGCTTTGGCGGCATGCGTGCCTGCGGGATTGATAAGTTTTACTTTTATTTGTTTTTTTATGGGCGTGTGTATATATACCAATGTTTTTGTGGCTCAATTTTACGGTAGTAAAAAATACGCCAAACTAACGGTTGCGCTGTGGCAGGGAGTATGGGTAGGAGTAATATCTTTACTTGTTATTGCAGCTTTTGTCCCTTTGGGTTTATACTTTATCAACAGTTCAAATCATACCGATGCCGTTAAAATTTTAGAACGTAAATACTTTACCATCGTTACGCTTTTTGGGGGGTTTGCTCCTATTTCTTATGCTTTGGCATCTTTTTTTACGGGACAAGGTAAAACAAAAATTACGATGCTGGTTAACGCTTTGGGAAATCTGTTTAATATTCTCATAAATTATCTGTTTATTTTTGGGGTAGGGTTTTTCCCCGAACTGGGAATTACGGGCGCCGCAATAGGTTTTGTCTCCGGACATGCAGTAATAATAACTACTTTTTTGCTTATTATATTTTCAAAGAAAAACAAAAAAGTTTTTAGGACTGCGCGTCTTTTAACATTTTATCCTAAATTGTTTTTCCGTATTTTAAAGTACGGGGTGCCAAGCGGCGTAGGGTTTTTCATAGACATATCTTCGTTTACCGTATTTGTTTTTCTAGCCGGCAATATGGGTAAAATATCGCTGGCTTCAATAAATATTATTCTTTCAATACAGTTGATTGCATTTATGCCCGTTTTGGGACTGGGTATGGGGATTTTAACGTTAGTGGGGCAATATGTTGGAAGGAAAAGGCATGATTTAGCCATAAAAGCTTTTTATAACGGTTTAAAATTGTCAGGGTGTTATGTAGCTGTTTTGTCATTTTTATTTCTTGTTTTTCCAAGTATATTTGTAAAAATTTTTGGAATAGGAAATTCGCCCGATTTGCCGGCAATTTTGGAACTAACATATAAACTTATGAAAATTTTGCCCATTTTTATTGTGGTAGACTCATTTCAAATAATGTTTGCCAACGCAATTAAGGGAGCGGGGGATACAAAATTTCAGATGCTTACGGCTCTTGCGTGCGCATGGGGACTTTTTGTTCCGGGCGTATACATACTTTCAAAAAATACCGATAAAATAGAATACACCTTCCTGTGGGCTTGTCTTTACTTAACCTGCATGGCGGTAACCTTTATGATAAGGTTCAAATCCAATAGATGGCAAAAGATTGATATCACAAAAAAATAAAAGCTAACGCACAGCATTAATTTTCCGATAAATAAATTTGTGATAGAATGATATCTTGCCAAAATGCTATGCTATAAGAGTAGTAATGGGTGTTTTTACGGAGGGTTGATGTACGATAAAATTTATGAGGCAATTGGCAATACACCGCTTGTAAAAGTGGATTTTGAATGCCCTGCCGAAATTTATGCGAAACTTGAATACTTAAACCCGGGACAAAGCATAAAGGATCGCGCTGCATTGGCTATGATAGAGGAAGCTGAAGCATCAGGTAAACTTAAACCCGGCGGTACTATTGTAGAAGCTTCCAGCGGCAATCAGGGTATTGCGCTTGCCATGATAGGGGCAAGCAAAGGATACAAAGTAGTAATAACCACACCTAAAAAAACCAGCGTAGAAAAAGTAAAAACTTTAAAAGCATTCGGTGCCGAAGTTATACTTTGCGATTCCATAAACGATACTTCCAATCCTAATCATTACCATAAAATTGCCGTTAGAAAGACAAAAGAAATCCCCGGCGCCTATATGACCGACCAGTATATGAATATTGAAAATGCCGAAGGGCATTATAAAATGACAGGCCCTGAAATATGGAGACAGACAAACGGTAAAATAACACATTTTTTTGCGGCTTCGGGTTCCTGCGGTACAATAAGCGGAACAGGTAAGTTTTTAAAAGAGAAAAATCCTAACGTTAAAGTGATTGCGTTTGATATCGCAACTTCGTGGTATTCAACAGGCGGTAATCCGAAACCTTACAAAGTGGAAGGACCGGGAATTGATTTTGATACTCCTGTGCTTTATAGGCAATACATTGATGAAATTATTCCCATAACAGATGAACAGGCTTTTTCTATGATAAAACCGATTGCCGTCAAAACCGGCATACTGGGGGGACTTAGCAGCGGGCTTGTTGCTTACGGTGTTAACCAATACGTCAAAAAGATGAAAGAAGGGGATTTAGGCGTGATGATTTTTGGCGATTCAGCGCGCGCATATCTGAGTAAATTAGAATTTTAAAAAATCCGAAATGGCTAAAAAATATCATTTTGTAGGAATAGGCGGTAACGGAATGAGCGCCCTGGCGCAGATTTGTGCTATGCGTGGGGATAAAGTTAGCGGTTCCGATAAATTTCTAGACAGTAAAGTAGCCGATTTACCGTTATGGGGCAGTTTAAAAAAACTTGGCGTTAAATTTTATCCGCAAGATGCAAGCGGGATAACCAAGGATTTAGACGGCGTGATTTTATCATCTGCCATAAACGAACAAAACCCCGACTATTTAAAAGCTAAACAATTAAACCTGCCTTTAATCCACCGTTCTAAATCTCTTGCTGATATAATTTCCGAATATAAAACGATTGCGGTTACAGGTACCAGCGGTAAATCTACAACTACCGCAATGATTTTTGAAATTTTACAAACCGCCGGCAAGAACCCTTCCGTTATAACGGGAGCGCCGTTACTTTCGCTAATGAAACAAGGACTGGTGGGTAACGCATTTTTAGGCAAGTCCGACATTATGGTAATAGAAGCCGATGAAAGCGACGGATCGTTTGTTAATTATCATCCCGAAGTTGCATTGATGCTAAACTTATCCAAAGACCACAAAGATATGGATACTTTAACGGGATATTTTAAAAACTTTCGCAAAAACTGTAAAAAATTTATTATCAACGCAGATGAAAATAATTTAGATATTTTTAAGTCAGATAAAACATTCGGTTTAAAGAAAGGTAATATACGCGCAACGAACATAAAACTTAACGGTTTTACCTCCGTATTTAGGATTAACAATACGGAATTTAAACTAAACGTTGCGGGTATTCATAATGTGTCAAATGCCGTTGCGTCTGTTAGCGCCTGTGTGGAAATGGGGGCGGATTTGCCCTTTTGCGCCAAAGCTTTGGAAAATTTTAAAGGTACTCATCGCAGATTTAATTCGGTGGGTAAAGCGGGCGGTATTGAAGTGATTGATGATTTCGCCCATAACCCCGAAAAAATAAAAGCTTCAATTAAGGCGGCTCAGCTTTGCGGTAAGCGCGTACTTGCATTTTATCAGCCGCACGGATATTTGCCTATGCAAGTATACGGACAGGAAATTATCCGCGCTTTTAGCAGCGTTTTAAGAGACAGAGATTTTTTATGGATGAGTGATATTTACAATGTCGGACAAGTGCCTATAGAAGGCGTTTCATCAGAAAACATTTGTAAGTCTTTGCAAAGCCAAGTTAAAAATGTATTTTGTGTTTCGGAAAAAGAAGATGTTATCGGTGATGTTACAGGTATTGCCCGCTCGGGCGATATTGTGCTTATAATGGGAGCGCGCGACCCGATGCTCAACGATTATTCCCACCGAATGTTTAACAGGATAAAAGAGCAAGTCCGCATTAAGTCTGTTAAATAGTTTAAACCTCCTGCGCACAAGTAGTTAATAGCCAATTTTGCACTAAAATGATAAAATAGCAAAAGAATGAATTTCGCCGTGTTGCTATTTTAAAAATTTAGAAGTTTTGGTTTTAGATTAGGAGCGGCGAGAGAGGTATATCGTGGAGGACGGCAGTCCGCTATATCCGAGCGAGACAGCGACGCCACATAAAACCAAAAGAGCAAATTTTGTCGTTTTGCCGAGGTAGCTCAACTGGTAGAGCAACGGTTTTGTAAACCGTAGGTTGTGGGTTCGAGTCCCATCCTCGGCTTTTTTTATTACCTAATCATTAATTTTTACTTACCTAAAGTTTATTGCAAAATATATTAATTGGGACTCGAAGCCGACCAGAACGCCGCCTTGAATGGCGGGTAGTGAGCCCCGAATTTTATTGAGGGGCTAACGGCAAGCGTTATATAATATAGTTCAGATGGACGAATTAGATAAAACTACTTGTCTATTTTTATATGCCACAGGTATTCTATATTGCCTTTGGCGCCTTTTATGGGGGATGGGATAATGCCTTTGTCTTGAACTTTGTGTAGCGGAAATATTTTTTCTTTTAAATGTGTTTGGAGTTTTTCTATTACCTGTGTGCGATAATCGGGATTTTTAACTACGCCTTTCGGTGCATGTTTTCGCTCAAGTTCAAATTGAGGTTTTATAAGAGCGATAACATCCGCAGGTTTTTCAAGCGAATTTATTACAGGCATCAGCACAAGTTCCAAAGATATAAACGATACATCTATAGCGGCAAGGGAGGGACGGAGTCCCGAACACTTGCGGTGAGTGAAATCGAACCGCTCCGAAGGTATTGCGTCAAAAATATCCGGGGTTAAATTTCTGGCATTGGTATGAGGGATAAATTTTAGTTTCGGGTTTTTTGACAGAGTGTCATCAAGTTGTCCTTTTCCAACATCTACGGCATAAACCAGAAACTAAAATTTATCCCTCATAC
>DATKZD010000234.1:0-3708 GCA_035528195.1 Elusimicrobiales bacterium | reverse complement strand
TTAAAAAAATATGCCTTGAATGGCATATTTTTGCAAACCTTTTAAACATACAGGACGGAGGGCGAGGGGGGATTTTACACCTTTACCTTAAATTGTCAAAGAGCTGTTTAATAATCATACATATTATAGCATATGTTCGCAATAGCGAACTATAAAGCAGTCTGTATTTATTAGATTAATAGTGTTCGCCTTTGCGAATACCATTATGACTATAAATAACAAAAGAAAGTTAAAAATACTTTCTAACAAAATAAGAACTCTCAGAAAAAAGCGCAAAATAACTTTAGAAAAACTTGCTTATGAAAACAATATAAGCAAAGGCAATCTTTCCGACATAGAAAACTGCAAGAAAAGCCCCGGTTTAAACACATTGATTAAGATAGCTAAGGGGCTAAACTGCAAAGTAAAAGACTTATTGGATTTTTAACGATAGATTGCCGCACCCGCCATGTCGTTGTCACAGTGAAGCCCCCGACTACAGCATTCGCCTGCCTGCCGTCAGGCAGGGGAAAATCCTTCGACTTGGTTCTATTTGGTTCGACTTCACTCACCACAGGTCACTCAGGACAAGTCTGTTGGAGGTTAGAGTTTTGAGTTTATAATTAGTCTAGCTTTAATATGAGGTCAAATTGAAGCTTATGAATATCATCTTTGTTGGGGGGAAGGTTTTCATTTACTACTTTAGTATTATAGTATCTTACCCGTAACTTGGTGTTATTCATTGGAGCATATGCAAACCACACGATATGTCCTTTTCGGTTTGTTCCTCCATCACCAAAAGTAGGATCTGTTAAATCTGCTATGGTAGCATCTGTTTCTATATATTCATAAAAATATCCGATTTCCCAAGAACCTGCCTGTTTTGCTTTATTAAAAATTATTCCTGTTTTATAGCCGATATTTTCTTTGGGATTAAGTCTAGAACGTAAATTATTAATATATGTAGCTTGAAAGTTTACGGGGAAACTACCTATAGAAGTTTTTAATTGTGCGGTAATATCACCCACAGCAAATCTATTTGCAAGTTGTGATGTAGTTCCCACTCTTCTATTTCCTTCCATTACGTAAATTCCAAGAGGAGCCGAATCAACATATGTCCAAAGGTAATAAGCTGCAGCTAATGTGAAATTAACATTGTTATATAAATCAAGCGAAAAACCTGCTTGCTCACCTATCATCCATTGATCGTGCTGATTGCTACTATCTTCATTTGCAACCATTTGTAGCAGGTTTAGAAAAAATCTTCCGTTTTTTGTTTTTATTTGTTGGGCAAAACCTTCAGGGCTTAAATTTCCGTCCCAAACCATTTCTTGTGAAAATGTTGTCCAAAAGGGATTCGGCATTTTTCCGCCGGTAAGTGTAAGGAAATCCCATAATTGCCATTGCATATACGCACGATCTATCCAAAATTTCTTCTCCCCAGATAAATTAGTAAAAGTGTCCAATGCAGAACCAGGATATCCTGTACCGCTTGAAATTCGCGTTCCAAGCTTAACATTTTTAGGTAAATAAAAATCTAGACCAAAACGTAATTTATACCTTTGTCTAGATACGTCTGTATAATATTTTTTGTAGATATTTTCGTGGCGAAGTTGGAAATCTACCGTAAATTTAATTTTTTTTATAATATCGGGTATTTCTAACTCAGTAGCAAAAGTATTCAGGGCAAATAATGGTATTAGAGAGGCAATATATAGTTTTTTAAAACTCATAAGTAAAATAAAAAACCGGCTGAATTTATCAGTGGTAAATTGTTCTTGGCAGGGAAGACTTTTTAGAAAATTTAAAAATTTTAACTTTAGATTAGGCGTGCCGTAGTGAAGTATACCGTGAGGGGACGGCAGTCCCGTGTATCTGAACGGAGGCACAACGACATATCAAGTTAAAAGAACAAATTTTCTTGCGGGGGCTGGATTCGAACCAGCGGTCTCAAGGTTATGGGCCTTGCGGGATACCAGGCTTCCCTACCCCGCAACACCATAATAACAAATGCAGATACCATTTACAATGTTTGACGTTGTTAGGTTGGACATATCAAATTTCAATTATTGATTTTAAAAACAAAAGGGGTTTATAAATCCCTCTTGTCTCCTTATATAAATCACCCCAACCCCTCTTTGCTAAAGAGGGGAGATGAGAGAGCACAAAATCTTTTAAATTAAAGAGCAAAAACATACTGCATCACTGTTAACAGAACACTTCCCTTAGAAAAAGGGGGGGAAGAAAAGCAGGGTGAAAAATAAATCCCCCCTCACCTCCGTTTTGCACGTCTCCCCAACCAGACGGAGAGATGCTATGCTGTTTTGACTGTTGTCGGTAATATCGCTTTTAAGTCTTCGTCTGCGGTTTTAATCGGCATAATATTGAAACTGTCTACAAGAACTTTCATTATATTTGGCGTTATAAACGCAGGCATGCTAGGCCCGAGCCGTATATTTTTTATGCCAAGCGAAAACATCGTAAGCAGTATGCATAGCGCTTTTTGTTCGTACCACGAAAGAATAAAGGACAACGGAAGTTCATTGATACTGCAATTAAATGCTTTGGCAAGTTCGCCCGCTACCACTATTGCGGAATAGGCATCGTTGCATTGCCCCATATCAAGTAGACGGGGAATGCCGCCAATATCGCCAAGTTCCAAAGTATTAAACCTGAATTTTCCGCACGCTAAAGTAAGAACGATGGTATTTTTTGGCGTTTTTTCTACAAATTCGGTAAAGTAATTTCTGCCCGGTTTTGCGCCGTCGCATCCGCCAACCAAAAAGAAATGTTTTATTTTTCCCGTTTTAACTGCGGCTACAATTTTGTCCGCTACACTTAGTACGGCATTTCTTGCAAAGCCGATAGTTATTTCTTTACCGGGAATATCCTGTTTGTATCCGTCCATTTTTTTGGCTCTTTTTATGACGGTCGAAAAATCTTTTTTACCGTTTTTTTCATGTATGTGAGTTACGTTAGGCCAGCGGACAAGACCTGTTGTGAAAATATTATTTTTGTAGGAGTCTGACGGTTTTTGAATGCAATTTGTAGTCATTAGTATTGCGCCCGGAAAATCGGCAAATTCTTTTTGCTGATTTTGCCATGCACTGCCGAAATGTCCTGCGAAATGGTTATATTTTTTTAATTTGGGATAAGCATGAGCAGGCAGCATTTCGCCGTGAGTATAGATATTTACGTCACTACCCTTTGTTTGTTCCAGCAGTTGTTCAATGTCTCGCAAATCATGGCCGGATACGGCTATCGCATGTCCCTTTTTTGCGCCCAGCGAAACTTTTGTAGGTTCGGGATGCCCGTAACGGGAAGTATGGGCGCCATCTAGTATTTCCATACATTTTAGATTAACTTTCCCAAACTCCATTACAAGTTTTATAAGTTCGTTGGATTTTATGCCGTCGTTATTTAGGGCGTCCATTCCCTTGTAAAAAAATGAAGATACTTCTTCGTCTTTTTTTCCCAAAAGGTACGCATGATCGGCATAGGCCGCCATTCCCTTCATCCCATATAAAAGTATCTCTTGCAAACTTCGTATATCTTCGTCAATGCTGGGATTTGAAAGCACTCCCGTTTTTGCGGCCTGAACCAAAAGTTCCTGATAATCTTTGGAAGCCCTAAATGTTGCCGACGACGGTATTGTACCGCAACTTTGTTGATATTTGCCTTTACACACATCGTGCATTTTTTCTTTGTATTCGTCTGTTTTGTAGATGA
>DATKZD010000233.1:0-10201 GCA_035528195.1 Elusimicrobiales bacterium | reverse complement strand
AACGATGAACGCTTTTAAATGCGTTGATTCATACCCGCAGTAGATTTTTGCGATTTAAACATTTATTTGTTGCAAGTCTTTCGGAACAATAGTATTTTTGAAAATCTTTTTTGCAAATTTTAATGCGGTTTGACGTGATTTGAACGTTGTGTATCTTCTCGGGTCAAAGTGAATCAGTGCCAACTTTTTCGCTTTGGATTTTTTTGCAACCGAAGATGCATCCTGCGGATTTAAGTGCGGCCAGTGCGGCCTTCTTTCGTTAGAACGATAGGAACATTCGGAAATAAGCAGGTCTGCATTTTTTGCAAGTTTGTATATGTTAGGACATAGCCCGGTATCTGCGGCATAAGAGATTATTTTTCCTTCGTTTTCAAAGCGCAACCCGTAACAATCGTCGGAATGCGATAGTTTAAATGCCTTTATTTTAAGCGGCAGTTTGCCCCATTTTTCGGACGGGATAATGCTTGTTTTTGTTTTTACTTTTGACGGTGGTAATGTGTACGGCGCATTCATCAAAATTTTAAGAGGTTTTAAAAGTTTTTGGTAAACAAGTATTTTTATTCCCCGCTTGAAATCAAATTTGTTTAGATAATGCAGTCCCACTGTGTGATCTAAATGCATATGGCTCAAAAACAAATATATCGGTTTTGATTTCGTTATAAATTTATCTGCAAAAGCAATTGCTGACCCTGCATCTAAAATTAAGTACTCCGTTTTTGTTTCTATTAAGGTGGATACGGTATGTCCCGATTTAGTAGTAAACCAGCCGTTAGTGCCAAGAAAAGTTACCTTCATTTTTTACTTCCTCCGAGTTGTCAGTTAAATTTTAGTAAATAAAGAAATTGCAAAACAGGTTTCCCTTTCTTATTTAGGGTTTTAATTACTAAAATATAATTATGAGGCTAAAGTTTCCCAAACTACTAAAAGACTATTTGATTATAATATTTGCCTATCTTTTGGTTTTGTCTATCGCAAGAGCGGTATTTTTTTGGGCTTTCAAAGACGGCATATACGCCACAGGCGAAATTTTAAAATCCTTCCTAATCGGAGTCAGAATAGATCTGTCTTTGACTGCTGTAGCGGTAAGTTTCGTTTATTTCATTTTGTCTGTTTTTTCGTTTTTTTTAAGGACGTCCGCAATACCTAAAATTATCGGTAAAATATATTTTAGTATCGTCGGTTTCGCATTTTTCTTTTTTACTTTCACAGAATTTCCCTTTTACAAAGAATACCATTTAAGACTTAACCACCTGTTTTTTGAATATCTTGATAGCAAAGAACTTCTTATCACGGTAAACGCCGTTTTTCCGGTTATATATGCTGTCTTGATTTTTATCGTCGCAGCCTTTGTGATAACCTTTCTGACCGTAAAATTTATGGAAAAAATAAATCTGTTTGCAAAAGAACGTTTTTTGAAGTCGGCATTTTCGTTTTTTGCAATAATCGCACTAACAGTTATTTTCATAAGGGGAGGTTTTCAGAGAAGGCCTATAAACTGGGGTGCCGCTTACTTTAGTAAATCCAATTTTTTAAATCAGAATGCTTCTAACGGAATGTTCAATCTTTTTCATGATTTTCAAATTTATCTGGAAGAAAGAAAATCAAAAATTAAAGCCAAAAGTTATTTCTCCAACCGTAATGCATATGATGCCATAGTCGGTTTCAACGACTATGAACAGGAAACAAAAAAACTCCCGTTTAAACTTCCCGTAAAAAAACCAAACATCGTAATGATTTTTATGGAAGGATTTGATACAACGTATAACGGATCTTTCAGCCCCAAACTTGCGCTAACCCCCAATTTTGACGGACTTGCAAAAAAGGGAATTTTATTTACTAAAGCTTACTCCAACGGTACCAGAACTTCCAGGGCACTTGTAGGCGGGTTATGTTCTTATCCCGTTACTCCGGGGGTAAATTTAACCAAAAAAATTCAGGCTCAGCAAAAAATCCCATCGGTAGCCGACTATCTGGCGGGATACGGTTATAAATCTTTGTTTTTGTTCGGAGGGGACAGGGATTTTGAAGATATAGGCGCATTTTTTACTTCAAACGGATTTAAAAAATTTTATGATTACGAGGATTTGGGCCCCACGGACTGCCCGCACAAAATGGCGGTTTTTGACGAAGAGCTTTTTACCCGCGCAAACGAAAAATTTAGCCAAATAAAAAACCCTTTCATCGCGGTCATAATGACTAAAACCAACCATGAACCGTTTTATCTGCCCAAGCATTTTAAAGACATAAAAAAGGGACTAAAAATAGATAAAAGGGTTTTTCACTATACCGATTGGTCTTTAGGACATTTTTTTAAGGAAGCGGAAAAGGAAAAATATTTCAAAAACACGGTTTTCATAATCGCAGCCGATCATACTAGATACACCAAAGAACTAAACCAAAATAAATTCCATATTCCTTTGCTGATTTATTCCCCAATGATAAAAGGAGGAAAAAAGATAGATAAAACGGTTTCGCTAATGAATCTTCCCAAAACAATCCTGCAAATTTGCGGCATAAATTTGCCCGTTTCAAAAACCAGTTTTTTTTCCAAAAGCTTATTTGAAAATCCTTATGCGGCTTACGTAATGGTAGATCCTTATTTCGGAGTCGTAACCGATAAATATTTTTACAGGGAAAGTTTGAGCGAAGATTACTATCTTTTTGATTTTAAAGGCAAAGTATTGGAAAACGGAGAAAAAATTCCGCCTTTGCAAGATTATGCCCGTGCTATGCTTCAGGTAAGCCGATATCTCTTTTTGAATTTCAAAGTAAATACCGACTGGGAACAAAGAAAACAAATTTTGGCGAAATAAAATTGCCCTGCGCAAAAACTATCGTTACTTTTTGCATCGGTTTTTTATGATTTTTTACCTGTCGGTATAAGATAAAGAGGCTTTTCCGTTTTGGAAAGGCCTAGCATTTTTGATATTTCATCGTCGCTAAACGCCCCCACAACACACGAACCTATATTTAACGAAATGCCTTGCAGTTGAAGGTTTTGTGCGGCGTGTCCTGCTTCCATATGCACGTACTTTGCTGCACGCTCGCCGTAACGCTTTGTAATGCGTTCATAAATAGCGGTTATTGCAAAAATAACAGGACTTTTAGATATCCAGCTTTGCAAAGACATATTTTCAAAATCTATTTTATCCGTTTCCCTTACTTTTTTTAATTTGTGTCCTTGCGGAATATATTTGTAAATTCCCCTACTTACACCGTCAGCATTTTGGATTATTGCGTAAAGTTCCAAAGGATAATTTGCTCCCGCAGAAGGTGCTGTGCGAAAACCGCTTTTATTTGTAATACCCTGCGTTGCCCACAAAAGCTGTGAAATTTCTTTCAATGTTAAAGGTTTGTTTGCATAGCTTCTTACCGAGCGCCTTTGAAGCAGAGCTTGTTCTATTGATGTTTTTCCGGAGTAAGACGGTTTCGGCAGGTTTATCAAATTTCCGTCCGTCTTTTTTTTACTTGAAAGCATATTAGCCCCCGCAACGCAAAAAATAAGCATAACGAAAAATGCCAGTATTTTTTTCATATTAAACCCCCACTTTTATCTACTTTACAGCAGTAATCATTATAGAACTTATTTTCTATATATTTTCTTGCTATTTTTTTGAAAACCGCCACTTTATAAGTTGCGCCAATCCCAAACTTACAAGTTTGAAAAACCGCATCCCCGAAACCGATTCCCCCGTTTTTCGCTCAAAGTGAGTTACGGGTACCTCTATTACATTCACTCCGTCTTTTTTTGCCTGAAGGGTAAGTAAAATGTTAGGCGCCATAGAGTCTTCATCTATTTTTTTTAGGAGATTTTGCAATAGTTCTCTTTTCATCAGTCTAAAAGGGCAGTTTATGTCCCTTATTTTTGTGCCGAATGCGATAAGATTTACGAACTGTATTACTTTGGTCAAAACAAGACGGGATGCAGGGTCTTTTCTTTTTTTCCTGTAACCCAAAATAAAACCCGACTTTTCTTTGATGTCATAAAGTTTCCAAAAATCTTTGGGAGAAAATTGACCGTCGCTGTCTGTTTGGAAAACGTAATCTTTTTGTGCAAGTTTATATCCTTGTAGTAGTGCTTTGCCATGTCCCAGGGGGGGAGTGTGTATAACTTTAAGTTTTGGTAAATCTTTTTTGAGAGCGTTGAGTATAGAAAGACTATTATCCAAACTGCTGTCTATTACCAAAAACTCTAAATCATCTATCTTTGCCGAAATTTCATCATAAAAACTTCTAACTACTTTTTCTATTATGTTTTCTTCATTGTATGACGGCATTACAACTGTCAGCGACATTTTGATATTCCTTTTAGCGGGTTGAATTTTCCTTTAGTTTATATACGTTCCACTTACGCAAGTCTGACTCTGTGTGATGGATAATACTTTCAAAAGTTTTTACGTATTCGTAATTTTTGTTTATGTAAAACACAGTGTATGCCAGATTCCCAATATCAAATTTTCTATCGTGAAGGCAAAAAATTTCTCCCATATTACAGGAGTCTACTATAATTTTTGGTTTGTTTTTCTGGATTTCAGTCAAAAAACGCACCAAGTGTTCAGGTTTAGTATAATTTCTGATTTTAAGCGGCGTCATGTAGTTATACTTGGTCGGGCATTTTCTTTGAGTTATAAAATTAAAACGTGTCTGTGCTCCCCAAAATAAAACGTAATCGTCTTTATTGCTATGCTCCTGTATCCAATGTATAAGGGGAGCTTCCCTTTTAAAATCTTTGTATTTTAATCCGTTTATTGTTACCGTTGGTTGTTTGAAAACAGATAGTATTTTTTTAAAGTCCGCCCTTAATGGTAAAAAAGCGAGAATTATCACGGCATAAATAGCTACTTTACCCGTATTTTTGAAAATAAATTTTAGAGAAAAAATTCCCAAAATTACCATACTTGCTACTGCCTGCAGGTAATAGTGGTGATAGTATCTTCCGCTAAAACTAATTGCAAACATATCGGAGAAAAACCATACTAAAGCCAGCAGAAAAAATTTGTGTTTACGTATCAGAGGTTTGATTTTTTCCTTTTTTAATTCCGATGCGGTATCCAATGTAAACATTATAATCCCGCAAAGTATAAGTGTAAATAACAAAAATCCGCCGCCAGCCCATGCGTCTTGTAATCCTCCCAAAAATCCGAAATGTATTTTAAATACGTTCAACGAAGTATGCGAATACATAAAGTTGACGGTAAACATTTGGGATATAGCATCAGCCAGTGCATTATTTGCGGCAAAATATATTGCCATTGCAGCTATCGGGAAAATAAACCCTGCAATCCATACGGAAGCCGAAATTACAACGGGTTTTACTTTTTTTTCTTTGTAAAATCCGTCAAGTGCTATGTAGAATAATGCGGGAAGCATAATGGTAGCTCCCGGCTGTTTGAATAAAAATGCGCAGGAGGCCATTATTGCGCTCAAAAAAAGCAGGTATCTTTTTCTTACAATTTCATATTTAAGGATTAGAAAAATAGATATGACTGTACATGTTTGCAAATAGAGGGTAGTAAATCCGGCTTCTTTTGCTGCATAAGAAGAAGCAAAAAATACCGTAAAAAGAAAAGTAGCTTTGAAAATAAGTTTTTTATCAAAAATTATTTTAGCTATTTTGTAAAAAAATACGCTTGTAACGCCAATCCAAACCATTTCTACTATAGCAACCGTTTTGGTATGACTTCCAAATAGAGCAAAACTTAACGCATTTAGGTAGTAGACAAGGGGCGCTTTGTGATCCCACATATCTCTGTATGGGATTTGCCCGTAGCGTATCATATCGCCTATGTAGGCAAAAAAACCGGTATCGTAACCGTAAAAGGAAAACAAAGTAAAAAATCTTTGAAAAAATATTAGGGGCAGTATAATCAGGATGAAAAAATATAGGGTTAAGTATCTGTTGTCTCGGTTCATTTTTCCAAGTGTTGTTGGTAGATTTATATACAGTTAGATTTTAACCTATTATTTGGGAGATATCCAATAGTAATATCAGGCGGGATTTTTTGATTTCTTTAGTTTTGAAATTATAACAGGAATAAGAGCAAGCAAAGCCAGCAGTAATACTACAAGGAGGGTTTCTTTGGTAAAAATATCTTTTACCGATGTTATTTGCCCAAGTCTTGCGCCCGCTGCGCAATATACGGCAGAACCGGGTATTATGCCCAGGGCGGTTGTCCACGCAAAAGTAGATAGTTTTATGTTGGAAAGTCCTGCCATGATGTTAATTAAAAAGAAAGGAAAAACGGGAATTAATCTTAAAGTTAAAAGATAGTACGTGCCATTTTTTTTCAGTTCGTCGTTAAATTTTGAAAGCGTATTTTTATACTTACTCTGCAGATAATTTCCAAGCAGATATCTGGAAATTATAAAAATAATAATAGCTCCTGTAGTAGCGCCTATGTTTACAAAAATTACGCCCCGCACTACACCGAATAAAAACCCTCCCGCCAATGTTAAAATGGTGGCGCCGGGGATAGAAAGAGAAACGGTCAAAATATAAACAAATATGAAAACAACGGAGGATAAAATAAAATGAGCATTTACGTAATGCTCCAGTCTGTTTCCATACGACACTAAATTTTCAAAAGTAAATAATTTACCTATAGGGGACATTCTAATTATTACAAGTATTATTACTGCAATAAGTACTACGATTACCTTCTTCATTTCCCAAATGATTTTACAAGTTTTACAATGGGATTATTTAGCAGTTTTTTGACATAAGCTTTTTTGCCTGCCTGGCGTGTTATATCGGCATAGGTCGGATAGGCGTGTATTACCTTACTTATGTTGTAAAAACTCATGTTTAAGGTTTTAAGTATTTGTGCTTCATGTATTATATCGCCTGCTCTGGCTCCCAAAATGTGAGCTCCTAAAATTTTACCGCTACTTAGATAAATAAATTTTGCAAGGCCTGTGGAAGCATTATCTGTCTGTGCCCTATCTATGTCATCATATTTATAACGATGTATTTTAATTTTGTTACCGTAGCGGGTTCTAGCTTCTTTTTCCGTCATACCTGCATGCGCAAATTCCGGTTCGGTAAAAGTAGCCCATATTATGTTTGAGTAATTAACGGTTTGTTTTACCGGTAAAAATGCGTTCATTGCCGCTTTGGCTGCTTCATATTCGGAGATATGTGAAAACTGATACGGCATCACTATGTCTCCGCAGGCATAAATGTTATTTGCTGAAGTTTGTAGAACGTTTGTTACCTGCACGCCTTTATCGCTGTAGATGACATTTGCATCTTCCAAATTTAAACCTTCCAAGTTGGGTTTTCTGCCCGTTGCGATAAAAATAGTATCCGAGGTAATGTTTTTTGTACCCTCTTGTGTTTTGATTTCGGTTGTGATTTTTAAGTTGTTTTCGTATACCTTTAGTATTTGCATTCCTATTACGAATTTAACACCTTCCGAGACGAGTCGTTTATGGAGCATATCTGTAAGTTCTACATCGTCTTTCGGCAATATCTTACTTCTGACCAAAACAGTTACCTCCGTTCCAAGCCTTGTAAAAGCTTGAGCCATTTCTATTCCTATCGGACCTCCTCCTATTATAGTCATTGATGCCGGTATTTTCTTTATACTAAAAACATTTTTGTTTGTGAGATAACTTACGTTGTCTAGGCCTTCCAAGCGGGGGACTGCAGGCGATGAGCCGGTGCAGAGAATAAATTTCTTTGAAGTAATTTTTTGACCGTTTATTTCCACTGTATGGTTATCTATAAAATGCGGGCTTGCGAAAAATACTTTTATGCCGATTTTTTCAAAAGTTTCGGGGGAATGCGTTTGGTAAATTTTTTCTACTACGCCGCGTACGTGTTCCATTACGTTATCGGTATTTATGTCATAGCTTCCATTAAGCGAAATTCCGTAATTTTTACAATCTTTTATATGCTTTGCAATCTTGGCGCATTGTATTAGTGCTTTACTCGGTATGCATCCCGTATGAGTGCATTCTCCGCCTAGCTTTTTCTTTTCTATCATTGCGACTTTTTTACCCAGTCCCAATGCCGTTTTACTTGCTGTAAATCCTGCCGCTCCGCCTCCTACTACAATCAAGTCGTAATCATAATTGTTCATTTTTACCTCCCGATGGTTTTTAATTGTATCAGCTTGTTTAGATTTTTCTTTATATACTCTACGCTTTTAAGTTTTTTGTTTTTTACCCGTCTATAAAAATTTCGCAGACTTTCTATGTTGTCAATGTCTGTTAATTTTGGGACTTTTGCATATTTTATTTTTTGGTTTTTTAATATATCTCTCGTCTGACTAAATACTTTATCGGTACTCCAGCTTATCCTATTAAATACTTTATCGGTATACTTTTTATCTCTAAACCCTATTAGGTAATAACCTCCATCATAACTCGGACCTATAACGCAGTCGTAACTATTTAGAGATTTAAATGCAGAGTTTATTATTTTTTCGGAAATCGCAGGCACATCGCTTCCCACGACGAGTATTTTTTTATATTTTTCTTTAACATATTTGAATGCATTATTTAACTTTCTACCTAGATTATTACCCTTTTGTTCTATGTATTTAAAATCAGCACCGAAGCGTTTTTCAAATTCGGGGAGGTATTTTTTTTGATAATAGAAAATTATTGTTTCGGCTTTTACTTTTTGCAAAACGTCTAATACGTCTTCAATCATTAAGGAATACAAAGCCCCCGCTTTTTGTGCGCCTATTTCTTTAGCAAGGCGTGATTTTGCGTTGTTTGATTTTGGATGCTTGATAAAACATAAAACACAGTTTTTCATCTAACTTAACGAGCCCTGGCAGCTTGATCCCGCTCCCGCAGTACACCCATAGCAATGGGTTGCGGTTCTTGTCTCAATATCTTTACAGGTAATGTTGATTAAGTCTTTTGAAGTAAGAGGATGTTTGTTTTTACCCCTTATCGGTATTTGCGCAGCCTGGTTAAAATCACAATTATAAAGCATACCCTGCCAGTCTACGCTGATTTGCGTTTTACACATTACACGTTTGATATTTTCGGGATTATGATTGTCTATAAGAAGTTTCATATATTTATCATATTTATTGCTTAGTCGTAGCGTCGTTGCAAATCTGCCAAGAGGCATATTTGTTATCGTAAAAAGTTTGCTAAACACAATCCCGTATTCTTTTTTTAAGTGTTGTTTGTAATCATATTCAAGCTCATTTTGCGGCGCGGGTAAGAAATTGCCTAGAGGATTATAAACGATATTTAGTTCGCAATTTTTTTCCCTTCCATATCCCAGTTTATTTAGTTTTCTAAGAGCTTGAATGCTTGCATCAAATGTTCCCAGTCCTCTTTGTTTATCTACATTTTGTTTTGCGTAACACGGTAAAGATGCGATAAGCGAGACCTTATTTTCTTTGAAAAATTCGGGCATATCCTCATATGGTTCCTCCATTAATACGGTCAGGTTTGTTCTTACTATAACCTTTTTGCACATTTTGACAGATTCTTTGATGAGATATTTTATGGCGGGATGCATCTCCGGCGCACCGCCTGTAATATCAATTGTAAGCCCGGGATTTTTATCGGCGAAATTTAAAATATTGTTTATTACGTGCAGACTCATTATATTTTTGCCGTTTGGCCCCGCATTGATGTGGCAATGCTTACAGTGGTTATTGCAAATATTTCCGATGTTAACCTGCAATGTTTGAAGTTTTTCAAAAGTTATCTTTGTATCCAAAGTTTGTTTTTTTGGTTCAATAAGTGCCGTTTCCATTTATCCCCCTCACCCTAATTAGAATAATATAATTTATAAATTTTTCCAGTGTCAACTCCCAGGTAATAACATATTCGCAAAAATAAATTTTTTAAAGTAGTTAAAATAACACCTCTTTTTTCCCATCTTCTAGGTGAAGTAGAAACACTGCTCTCAACGATGAAAATTTTATGTTTTGACCTTTTTATTCTCTTTGCAAACTCAATGTCTTCCATAATTGCAATGTTTTTAAACCCGCCAAGATTGTCAAATAACTCCTTTGTGATAAACAGTGCCTGATCGCCGTAGGGGACGTTCGTTATCTTTGTCCGCAGATTTGCGAAAAATTCTATCATTTTAAGTATTTTGTTTTTGCTCTCTATTGCCAGTCTAAAAGCGCCTGCATGAAAATTTTGCTCCATAACTTTTTCAATTTCATTGAAGGCGTTTTGGGGAAGGTATGTATCTGCGTGTAAAAATACCAGTATGTTT